>JAFOMO010000190.1 GCA_017418905.1 Clostridia bacterium
CGGTTCGAGTTCTCTTACAAAGCTAAATACAGCCTGCGAATACGCAATGCCGCCGCTGTTGGTAGCCTTCTTAAGCGTGACCCTCGTTACCACCTGGTTGAGTCTGCGGCACTTTGTGAGCTGCTGCTTGGTATACTTCACGAAGTTACCGAGAGAGCCTGCAGGCAGTGATAGAATAACTGGGAACAGTTCTCCCTCACGGATAATGTAAAGGAATCGCTTATTCTTGCACGCCTTACTCTTGCCCTCTCCGCTGCCGTACTGATTATACGGACACGTTGCATAAGCTCTGCACTCAAATGGTATGCTTTTACAGAAAATGGGTCTAAAAAATGCCCGGATATTAATCCGAGCAAAATTGTTATAATAACAAAGTGCTATTTTAATTATTATTTTCAAATTCACTAAAAAACGGAAGTAATGTTTTCATTGTAGTTTTTGTATAAGAACTTATATCTGGACATATCAAATGACCGTTCCAAATAACGGGAATATGCTGATTCTTATACTCAGTATTTCTATGAACTAACCAATACATTACATTAGATAAATTTAACTCTGTATATGGCTTTATCCCTGCCTTGTATAATTCCATTAGTTTTTGATGAGCTTTTAAACGCATATAGTATCTGTATTCCGAAGATACATTAACTGGTTTTTGATTAATAATAAAGTAGTACTTTTCATTCAATTTATAATCAATATTTACTTAGGTGTGTGATTACCGTAGCCAGTCATCTCAAAGTACCTGTTGCGGAAGATAACGAAGCTCGTACCGAAGATGCGTTTATCGAGAAAACGGTACTGTGAAAACACATCGATCTCCTTGTTCGTGATAACCGTACCCGTAAGCAGCAGCTTGAATTTCGCCTTGTCACCTAAACGGTGCATCGACTTAGACTGTGATGTTCTGCCTTCCTTGAGCTTGTGCCCCTCGTCCGCTATGATGAGATCGGGATTAAAAGACAATATGTCTTTTTCAAGTCGCCAAGCAGATTCATAGTTGACGATGATTATTTGAAGGTCGCTTTTGAAACGAGCTTCCATTATAGCCTGTTTCTTCTTCGGCAGATTTCCTTTGAGCAGATGAACGGTGTACGGAAACTCCGCAAATCTCTGCAGTTCTTCTTCCCAGACCGACAGTATTGACAGTGGGGCTACAATGAGCATACGCTTCAGTTGGCGGTGTTCATAGAGCCATTGGGATATGGCAATAGCAGTAACAGTCTTTCCACATCCCATTTCCATGAGCAAGGCAGCACCGCAGTTATGCGGCTCACCCTCATAGTCGTGCTTATCGATACCCTTAGCAAAGATCGACACAGCAAAGTCACGAGCCTTACGCTGATGTTCAAATAAATTCAATTATCTCACTCCCTTCTGTAATGGATTATCTTTGTTACATTGATTTTTGCAGCTTTGTATCTTTGAGAGCCTGTAGGTGGAATAAGCGAAAAAGGTCTGCGACCTACCGAAGCGGCCGCAGACCTTAAGAAAATGATGCAACAGGACGCAGCTCTTCGGTGTAGGCAGACTTCACCCATTGGGGTTGAAAACGGTTTTCCGTCTGCTTGATCGAGTTATTTCGCCCTATTGCAAATCAGGCTATTTTGTTGTTTGTCAAGATGTGGTGCGGGTTTCTTGACTGTCTATATTATACTACATTCGGCTCGTTTTGTCTGCCACAGAAATA
>JAFOMO010000018.1 GCA_017418905.1 Clostridia bacterium
CACAGTTTATTCACTCATTCAAGAACCGCAGCCGCCAAAGCAAAGCCGGCTGCAATTTTCGATACTTAGGAACTGTTCATCAATAACTTTTAATTTCTGCCTGTCTGATTTGCCCTGCACAGCGTTAAATTTTCTTGAAATACGTCAGTATTCCTGCGAAAATTCGCCTCGTGCAGAACAAATTATCCTAAGCATAAATTTAAAAGTTATTTCTTCACAGTTCCTTAGGAATTATCAAGAAATAAGTTGTGCAATTCCTTATATCACTGCTCGTTCTTTTTCTTATATACATAGAGTACGTTTCTTGCCCAATCTCTGTTTACAAGCACAAATTTACGTCCTGTATCCTCTTTATAATTATCGGCTATTTCAGCGCTCTTTTTGTATATCTCTATTCTTGTTGTCTGAACATAGATCTGATTCTCTTCTCCCACAAAGAAAGTAAATCCGATAGTACCGTCTTTTTCGCTGTACTTAGAGAAATATCCGCCCTTTACCTCTTCGCCTGTGCGCTTTGACACAACGTCATAAAGTGCCACCTTAGCAATCTCCATAGCACGATCGTCAAGACCCGATTCAAAAATATGTACCTTCTCTTTAAACTCGTTGAAAGAACCTGCAAGACGTCTTGTAATATCGTTAAGCTCTTCATATGCGTATTCTTTCTCAAGATTTTTGTCAACAGCACTTGTTCTGTCGATCTCGGGAATATAGAATACCATAAATTTCTTGTCTATATCGTTATAGAGAACCGGATATTTGAGCATAGCCTCATGACCGCATTTTTCACACTTAAATCGGAATAATTCGCCGCTGAGCATTTTTTCTTTAATTGCTTTTCCGTCTGTCGATCCGTTTATAGTCTTATATACCGTCACATGGTTTTCATAATTACACTGCGGACATGATACAGCTTTAGTTTCTGTACTTGACATAATTTTGTCACTCCCTGTAAATATTAATAATACAGTACCAAAACGTAGTCTTGAACACTGCTTTTGCATATATTATAACACAAATCTTATAGATTTGTATATAGTTATAAAAAATTAATTTTTTATGTATTGACCTTCTTGGAAAATTTAGTTAATATATACACATAGGAAAAATTTAATAAAAGGAGTTTTTATCATGAGCATTTACCAAAGCTTTAAACAAACCGTAACATCAGCTTTTGACGCTGTTGTAGACAAGACATCTACACAGGCGCAGAAAAGCAGACTTGTTACCGTTATGAAGCACGAAGAAAAAACTGCAAACACACTTTACATTGAAATGGGAAAATATCTTTACAACAATCTGCGTGAGCAAATGCCCGAAGACGTTCAGGATCTCTGCACAAAGCTTGACGAATCAAAAGATCGTATGGCTCGTGCTCAGCAGAGATACAGAGAGGTTCTTCAGCAGGAAATGATAAACCGTGAGATCAACAAGGTTGAAGTCAAGGATAATCTCGGCAAGCTCAAAGAACCCATTGTTGCTAAAGCAAAGGATACCGCCGCAAAGGTAAAGGATACAGCCGCAGACACAGCCGCTAAGGTAAAAGCCTCTGCAAAGGATACAGCAGTCAAGGTCGAGGGTCTCAAAGAAGCCGCTGCCGAAAAAGCCGCAGAGTATAAGGCAAAGGTTCACATCAAGCACGATGACACCGACACAGACGAGGACAGCGGTATTCTTGTATTTGACGAGAACAATATCGATCCTATCTCCGACACACCTATCGAAGAAACAGCTATGCCGCCCGTTATCGAGTACGAGAGCGAACCTGAACCCGAGTCGGAGTCCGAATCACAGGAGGCTGCACCTGCCGCACCTGCACCTGTTCAAGAAACCACAGTGCAGGAGTACGATCAGGAGTTTCAGAGAACCGTACCTGTTGACATAATCAACGAAACGGAATTTGAAGAGAGCGAGCCCGTTGTAAAGCCGATAGAAAAAAGCAATCCTATCGCTCGTGCAATGAAGCTGAGAAAGATAATGACAAAGAAAGAACAGCCGGACGAACAATAAAAGGGGGATAATATTTATGCCTTTCATCAACTGTAAACTTAACATCGACATTACAAAGCAGCAGGAAACAGAGCTTAAAGAAGAATTTGGCAAGGCTATTTCACTTATTCCCGGAAAAAGCGAGAGCTGGCTTATGGTAAATATCGAGCCGAAATGCAGCTTATACTTCCGAGGCAGCAGCGACAAACCCATAGCATATATCTCGGTTATGGTTTACGGAAAGCCAAATCCTGCCGCCTATGATGCTTTAACGGCACGGCTCAACACTATACTTTCACGCATTGCAGGCATCGAAGAGATGTATGTAAGCTACAGCGAAACGAGTAACTTCGGTTATAACGGAAGTAATTTCTGAACAATATAAAGGACACCTCTAAAATCAAATAAAAATCAAGCAGGCTGAACCAAATCAGCCTGCCGTTTTTTATTGCCTGTTATTATTTGTTCTCTTCCGACTCATCATAAACATACTGATTGCTGTGTTCATCTTCATATACATACTCATATGAATGTTTGCCCTTGCCCTTACCCTCAACACGCTTTGAAGTGCTGTGCTTCTCTCTGTTTTCTTTGATCGCCTGGCGAGTAAAGAGCCACTGGAGCGCAAAGTAAAGCATATAAGCAGTAATGATAAGCATAATATGAACAAACGGAATCTCACCGGGTTCGCTTATGTTTACATTCATTGCGTAAAGCACACTCCACACAGCAACAAAAGCCATTACATAAAGCCATGAAAACTTAATAGCTTTAAGTGTAACTTTCATTTCCATTTCGTCTGCGCTTCTGAACCCTAATTTTCTGATATACTTATTCATACCAATTGCCCCTCTCCATGTATTAAAGCTTATAATTATATTATATCAATTATTTTCAAAAATTCAAGAGAAAGTTTTAATATTTTATACTTTATTTATAACTTTATTTGAAAATTTATCTTATTACCAAACTTTATACTTTTAAATTGTACATTTTACCATTAATGAGAATAATTTTCTCATATTTACAAAAAAGAAATTATCTGTACAAACAATTTTCAAAAGGTGCGATTATATTTTCTATTCGCTTTATTATGTTATCACAGGCAATTCCCAAGCGTTCAAACATTGTTTCGGTAAGAATACCGAAACAAACAAGCGAAAAGCACAGCGGAATTTCAAAACCGTCAAGGCTGCCTTTTGTTGATAAGACCGTTTCGTCAAACACAGTGCCGAACCTTACGTTATTGCCGACAACGCCCGAATGTGCTCTGTAACAAGAAAGCACATACAGAATTTTCAGATTATCAAGAGTGACTTCGTTTTGAATAGCACCGAAATTTCTGCTTTGTATAACATCGCCTACCCACCAATAGTCATGCAGATAGTTCCCCTGCTTGTTATAAGACAAATATTCCGAATACTTCTGCTTCAGCTTATTATGTACCTTTCTTGCCTCGACCTTATGCTGCTGCGCCTCTTGCCGCTCCTCTTCGCTTTGCGAATAGTCGAGCAGATAATTACAATATTTTATCCTGTCACGAGAGACCTTGACCGCATAGTCGTCTATATATCGTTTTAAAAGATCCTCATTATCACTGTGCTTATGCAGAAACTGCATTACTACCATAGACTCATACAAAATTCTGCTCAGAGCCATTGCCCCCTCGGGGTAACCGTGATACAGCAAAGTCAATATTTCTTTTGTTGTAATAATAGCCTTTGAGTACGACTCAGCCGCTATTTTTGTAAAAGTATCGTCTGTTTTAAGTATATCGCAGCTATGAGCAAGCTCGTCACATTCTCTGACCATTTCGACTGCCGAATCATAATTCCAACGCTTGGCGTTTTCTTCCAATATATTGACCGAAAAATCCACCCTGTCACCCCCGAGATTATTTACTTATTTTTATTATAACTCTACTTTTTGTCAAATAACAGCATAATACAAAAAAATATTATACAAATATGCAGCTAAAAATTTGTTTATGATTTTTATTAAAAAACCCGAGATGAGTCTCAAAACTCCCTCGGGTCATTGTTTTACAGCATTTTCACCTTAAATTCTTTTCCGCATTTCGGACAGTCTATCGTATGCGAGCCTTTTTTATATGGTACTCTTATATATGCGTCGCAGTTTTTGCACCTGTAATATCTGTGCGTTTTTATCTCGGCTATACGCTTATACATAATTTTGAGCCATTCCATAAAAGCTTTGCGCTTTTGAAAGTATTTTGTATTTTCGTCCTCTCGCCTGTCGATATTTTTTGAAAACACTCTGAATACAGGCGCAAAGAAGAACAGCGCAGCTATCAGTGCAAGTATGTGACTTCTGATAAACAAATTGAGAAAGTTTAAAGCCACACATAAGACTATCATATCTTTGTTGAGCCTATCCCAATTTGCATATCGGCCTGTCATAAGATTATAATATTTTTCTCTGTATACAGCAAGCTTTTGCAGCAGATCGAACACTTTTTTTACCTCTCGTTCATCGGAATATAAGTACGCTCAGGGGCAATGCTCATATATGCGGGACGAATGATCTTTCCTGCATTGATAAGCTCCTCTATTCTGTGTGCGCTCCAGCCCGATATTCTCGCAATAGCAAACAGCGGAGTATAAAGGTCCATAGGCAGATCAAGCATTGAATATACAAATCCGCTGTAAAAGTCGATATTTGCGCTAACGCCCTTATAGATGTTTCTCTCTCTGCCGATAACCACGGGAGCGAGCTTTTCAACATTTTCATAAAGCGTATATTCGTGCATCATATTTTTCTCACGGGCAAGCTGCTCAACAAACTTTCTGAACACTCTTGCACGGGGGTCTGATATTGAATAAACAGCGTGACCCATACCGTAAATAAGACCCGATTTATCAAAAGCCTCTTTATGCAGTATTTTTTCGAGATATGCCGTTACCTCGTCCTCATCGCTCCAATCCTTGATAGACGCTTTCATTTCGTCAAACATACCGCATACCTTAACATTTGCGCCGCCGTGTTTAGGTCCTTTCAAAGAACAGAGTGCGGCTGCAATTGCCGAATAAGTATCCGTACCAGAGCTTGTAACAACGTGTGTTGTAAACGTAGAGTTATTACCGCCGCCGTGTTCCGCATGAAGTACCAACGCAATATCAAGAACCTTCGCCTCAAGCTCTGTATACTGTTTATCGGGACGCAGCATAAGCAAAATATTTTCGGCAGTAGATTTTGAAGGATCGGGGTTATGTATAAACAAGCTGTGTCTGTTTGCAAAATTATATGCGTGATAAGCGTATACAGCTATCATCGGAAATTCTGCTATAAGCTGAAGCGATTGTCTGAGTACATTCTCAATTGAAATATCGTTTGCAAGATCATCATAAGAATGAAGGGTAAGCACACTTTTGGCAAGCGCATTCATCATATCGGAATTAGGTGCTTTCATTATAACGTCACGCACGAATGTATCGGGCAATGCTCTGTACTCTGCAAGAACGCTCTTAAAATCTTCAAGCTGATCGGCTGTCGGCAGATTACCGAACAACAGCAAATATGTTACCTCTTCAAATCCGAAATTGGAATCTGTCGGAAAACCTGCAATTATATCTTCAACATTATAGCCTCTGTAAAACAGTTTTCCGTCACATGGCACGGTTTTTCCGTCAACGATCTTATTCTGTCTGATCTCAGAAATTTCGGTAAGACCCGTAAGCACGCCTTTTCCGTCAAGATCTCGCAGTCCTCGTTTTACGTTGTATTTTGTATAAAGGGCAGGATCGAAATTTGTATTTTCTCTGCAAATTTCGGCATACTTGATTATATCGTTCATAGTATGCATTTTTTCCTGTATGAACTTCTTTCCGTCTGCCATGGTAAACACTTCCTTTATTTTTCTTAATATTAATTATTATACACCTTTATGAATATTAATGCAAGTTTATACAGCGTCAAATTATCTGCGCAGTATGTTTTCAAGTATGTTTTATTGTAATCGACATAGTATTTAAAAGTGGAATTTGAAAAGTGGAAAGTGGAAATATTTAGCTCAAACTCTGTTTTTAGGAACTGTGAAGAAATAACTTTTAAATTTATGCTTAGGATAATTTGTTCTGCACAAGGCAAATTTTCGCAGGAATACTGACGTATTTCAAGAAAACTTAACGCAGTGCAGGGCAAATTAGACAAGCAGAAATGAAAAGTTATAGATGAACAGTTCCCTATCACGATACACATATCACTTTCCGATATTAATAAACTTCGCTGATATGGTATTTTTCCGCAAGAGGTTTTACGATCCTTTTTATTTCGTCCGGTGACAATACCGTATCCGACACAAGCCGTCATCTCCTTTATATGCGCAAAACTTACCCCAGTTCTTTTGAAATATTATCAAGCAATTCATCAGACAATGAAATAAGACTGTTTATTTTATCCTCACCCATACGCTGAATTACTCTCTCTACAAAATCGTTTACAGACGATTTTTCCTGCTCATATATTGTTCTGCCTGATTCGGTCAATCTCACACTCGTGCTTCTTCGGCTGCCCTTTTCTGTATAACGCTGAACGTACCCTCTGTTTTCCAGAGCCGTTATCGTCCGTGATATAGCAGGTGATGATACGTGCAGACTTTCGGCAATGTTGGCGATTGAGTAATATTTGCTTTTTTGAATACTGTCTTTCTTATCAATAGCCGACAGAACAAAAAACTCCGACTGAGAAGTATGTTTTAATACAGAAGAAAAATTAAGCATTGAAAGAAAATGCAGAGTATCAACTATTCTTGACCGCTGATCGGACGTAAGCATAACTTATCCCTCGATTTAACAACGTTATTTCATAACATTGTTATTATACAACATATCAAACAAAATTGCAACGGTAAAAATATATTTTTTATTTTCTTTGATTTTCGCTGCATTTTTTATTACAATTCTTTCTGTACGGACATCTGCGGCATGAAGAACGCTTTCTTATTACAAGCAAAGCTATACCGCACAGCAAAGCAAGCATTATGATTATTATAATGTATTCAAGGTTCATTATAACTCCTTATGTTTGACATTTTTTGTCAAATGGTGTAATATAGAGAAAACAAACAAACGGGAGTGCAAAGCATTATGACAGATCTCACTCGTGAAAATCCTACCAAAACGCTGATAAAATTTGCTCTGCCCATGATATTGAGCGTAGCCTTTCAGCAGGCGTACAATTTGGCAGACAAAATGATCGCAGGCTTATACGCAGGCGAAAACGCACTTGCGGCAGTCAGTGCCTCATACCCAATTACAATGATTATTATGGCATTTGCACTTGGTACGAATATAGGCTGTTCTGTTGTGATCTCACGGCTATACGGCTCGGGAAAATATACAGAGGTAAAGTCTGCCGTTACTACCTCGTTTATTCTTGCGCTTTCGGCAGGTGCGGTATTATCTGTTATAGGCTTCTTTTTGGGCAACAGTATGCTCTCAGCACTTCACACTCCGCAAAATATATTTGACGATTCCGCCGCATATCTGCGTATATACATATACGGATTTATATTTTTGTATTTATACAACGTCTGCACAGGTGTATTCAACGCTTTGGGCAACTCACGAACACCTTTATATTTTCTGATAGCGTCATCTGCTGCGAACATAATTCTTGATTACGTATTTGTTGCTGTCTGTCATTGGGGCGTTGCAGGTGTTGCATGGGCAACCTTCATAGCGCAGGGCATATCGTCGCTTCTTGCAACAGCAGCTCTCGCACATGAATTAAAAAAGCTTAAAACAGACAAAAAACCTGCGCTCTTCTCTTTAAAATCGCTCAACAATATTTTATCGCTTGCAATACCGAGCATTTTACAGCAGAGCTTTGTATCTGTCGGCGGTCTTATGATACAAGGTCTTGTTAACGACTTCGGTTCATCTGTCATTGCAGGCTATGGAGTGGCGATCCAGCTAAACACCTTTGCAATAACTATATTCAATACATCTGCAAACGCTATCTCAAATTATACGGCACAGAACCTCGGCAGCGGAAATATCGACAGAGTATATGCGGGCTATCGTTCATCTCTCAAAATAGGAGCTGCCATTGCCGTTCCTTTTGTTAGTCTGTATACGCTTTTGGGCAGCCTTATAGTATCATTGTTTCTTAAAGATCCTACTGTGCTTGCACTTCAGACGGGCAAAGAATTTTTGCTTATAGTTTCACCGTTTTACTTTATCGCAATGATAAAGCTTGCGTCCGACGGTATAATGAGAGGCGCAGGGGCAGTGAGGTATTTTGTAATGTCAACCTTTTCCGATCTGCTGTTAAGAGTAATACTTGCTTACATTTTATCACCCATATACGGAGTAAGAGGTATATGGTACTCATGGCCTATCGGGTGGACTATCTCGGCAGGTCTTGTGTTCTTCGTTTATGTGAAGGGGTATTGGCTGCCTGCTTCACAGCGCAGAAAAAAGAAAGATCAAGTCAAGCCGTAATTTCCCGAAACAGGGTCTTTGAACAGGTTGATCTTAGGCGGCAAAAACGAAAAATACCCGATCGTAAAATAGTAGATAACAATAAGGAATATCGACAAAACAAAATATTTGTCGATAAACGGAGCTTTGACTATCATTTTATACGAAAAAATAAAGGTTATTGCAGTTATAACAAATCCGCTGATAATATCTACAACAGCAATATTTTTTCCCAGTATGCCGCTGTATGCATAAAAGAATACGGGCATAGCAATAAGCATAAAATACAAGCTCAATACCTTGCCCGAAACAAACCGTTTAAACGGTATTCTGATACAGCAAAGTTCAACAAACGCCCATACCACATAAGGCAGTGAAAAGATTTTCATATGCTCCCAAACGCTCTCATTCACTGCGGAAAAAAGGCTTGCCCAAACCTCTTCACCGCTCCATTCATACAAAAAATGCAGTACGCTTGCCGCAATTGAAACGAAAACCGCACCGCACATCTCATAATTACGAAATGTCTTTGACTTCTTTTCACCTAACAAATTCTCATACACATTAATGACCTCTTTTCGGATATATAATAATGTGTATGAGAATTTTTGCGTACATATTACTTTAGGAACTGTTCATTAATAACTTTTCATTTCTGCTTGTCTGATTTGTTCCGAACTTCGTTAATTTTTCTTGAAATACGTCAGTATTCCGGCGAAAATTTGCCTTGTATAGAACAAATTATCCTAAGCAGAAATTTTAAAAGTTATTTCTTCACAGTTCCTAAATGAATACTTCAACAGATTTTTCAATTTTTCCATAAAATTTCTCCGAACGTATATAACTACAATTTAAAATTTCTAAGGAAAATAACAAGCATAGTTTTGTGCAAAACGATCATCATTATTATTGCAATGATTATACCTA
>JAFOMO010000191.1 GCA_017418905.1 Clostridia bacterium
CCGCCGGAGGCACGCTCCAGCCCTTTTAGGGGTGAATTTCAAAAACAGTCCTGCGGACTGTTTTTGGAAGAGGGGCATTTTGGCAGAAAATGCCCCTAAGTACGATTTTGAACAAAAGTCACCCCGCCGCTCCAAGGCGGCGCAATAAAGTATGCATTAAACAAACTTTACTTTTTGCACAGTCTGCATTGCTAATTGCTTACCGGCACACTATCAACATAACAGCAATCGGGGCATAGATCAACTTTATTGTTCCAGACAACATTACTGTCGATATTGGGGTCAATATCCCATGATACAGCTCCGCAGTCATCAAGATAGACACGCCGGAAATTATTTATATCCCGGAAAGGTGTAAATACTCCGCCCTTTTTGAGTGTAGGTTTCATGTCAAGTATTCTCTGTTCTCCGTTGCTGAATGTGAGCAGGAGCATAAAATCGGGTCTTGCAGAAACAGCGGTCAATTGTTTTCTGCCGCTTGCGTAGTATTCAGCCATTTTTCTGTCAAGCCCCATTTCGAGATACTGTTCAATTGTTTTAGGCATATTCAAGCCCCCCTTTATTACTTCAACGGCTCAATTGCGAATAATTCCTGCTGCTGTGTTGCAAGCTCCCAATTTTCCATTAGCTCCTCTTGATGAAAAGCCGCCCAGCCGAGCAGCATTTTCAATTGCTTGTTTGGCATTGTACCTTCAATTACTTCAATGTCCTTGATAGATACAATAACCTCGCTGCTGCCGTATTTGGCGTGAAAGTGCGGCGGCATGTGGTCATTCCAATTGATATATACTTTTATTCCTCTGAACATACTTATTGTCGGCATTGTGTTATTCTCCTTTTCTGTCACGTTCAATTCTTTGATATATAGCTGTTGCAATATACCCGTTAAGGCTCTGCCCCTGCTTTTCTGCAGCGGCTTTTATTTCGTCTTTTCTGCCCTTTGGAAGCATAAGACCCACACGGTCATACTTTTCAGCGGCATATTTGTTTTTATATTCGGTATTTCCTGCCATATTCAAGCTTCTTTCATTTAGTGTCTGTATAATGGTACAAAAAAATCCTAGCTTTCTTATCATATAGATTATAACACAACTATGAATCTTTAGCAAGATACAGAAACAACAATATTATATTAAACGACATAACTTTTGACCTAATGAACAATTTTTAAAGTGGAATTTGGAAAGTGGAAAGTGGAAAGTGGAAATATTTAGTTCAAACTTTGTTTTTATCACACCACACATATCACTATCCGCTATTAGTCAATCAGGATTTTTTCAATGACGTTTACTATAAAGTAGAATTTCTTAGCTAAAAGCTCAGAGTGAAAAGTTGAAAGTGGAAATGCGCTTATACACAGTGAAACCGTGAGCTTATTGCACGCAGTTTAATTAAATGTGGAAAGTGGAAAGTGGAAAATGGAAAGTGGAAATGTGCGGTCAAACATAATAAAACCGTTACTGTATTGCACGCAGTCAATGTTCTTACTTTGTTATACTAAAGCTTTATGCTGTTCATATGGTATTGTATACAACCATTGCACACTGCACATTGTATACAACCATTGCACATTGCACATTGCCAATTGTAAAAAGGGTATGTGAATAATGGTACAAAATAAAACAACTTCTATGTCTTTTCATATTAAATAGATAAAATTTGACAAGGTAATTATTATTGTTCTATAAAAGAATAAAAAATGATAAGTATAAAAGTATAATACAATATGGGTATGAGTAAATTGCGAACAGCGTTTATCGCATGTAATCTTATAATGCCTTAGGCGAATAAAAAATTTTTTTGCCGAACAGGTAAATTAAAACCCGATAGTGGAGGTTTTCCTATGAAAATAGGTCTTGATATTGGTTCAACGACAATAAAATGCGTAGTTCTTGACAATAACAATAAGTTTATATATTCAACATACGAGCGTCACTATTCGCAGATAACTCAGAAAATGGGCGATATACTTAAATATCTTCGTCTGAACATAAAGGGCGCAGATAAAGCCTGCATTGCGATCTCGGGTTCTGCCGGAATGGGCGTTGCAGAAAGCTGCGGTCTTGACTTTATTCAAGAGGTATATGCTACCCGTGTTGCGGTAAATACTTTCCTTCCCGATACAGACGTAGTTATAGAATTAGGCGGCGAGGACGCAAAAATTCTGTTCTTATCCGGCGGTATGGAGGTTCGTATGAACGGTACCTGCGCAGGCGGTACAGGTGCGTTTATAGATCAAATGGCTTCTCTGCTGAATGTAGATATTGAACAGTTCAATGCTCTGGCAACACAGCATGAGAAAACTTATACAATAGCTTCCCGGTGCGGTGTATTCGCTAAAACAGATATTCAGCCGCTTCTGAACCAGGGCGCAAGAAAGAGCGATATTGCTCAAAGTATTTTCGCCGCAGTTGTTAATCAGACTGTTGCAGGTCTTGCACAGGGCAGAGAAATAGAGGGTAATGTTGTATATCTGGGCGGACCTTTGACCTTTATGTCACAGCTCAGAAAACAGTTTGACAAGATACTCGAAACTAAGGGTACTTGCCCCGAAAATTCGCTTTACTATGTTGCCGCAGGCGCTGCATTGTGCGCAGATAATACGATAGATTTCAAACAGGTAATTGAAAAGATTACCAAATATACAGGCTCGGGAAACTTTGCCTTCAATAAGCCCTTGTTCAAGGATAAAAAGGAATATGAGGAGTTTGTTTCACGTCATTCTCGTGCAAATGTCAAGGGCAAGGATATGCAGGGCTATAAGGGAAAAGCATATATCGGTATAGATGCAGGCTCTACAACAGTTAAGGGCGTTGTACTCTCCGAAAACAAAGAACTGCTTTTCAGCAAGTATCTTTCAAACAGCGGAAACCCTGTTCCGATAATCAAAGACTTTTTGCAGGAAGTGTATAAAACCGCTCCCGATATTGAAATAGCAGGCAGCGCAGTTACAGGATACGGTGAGGAGATCATAAGAAACGCTTTCTGTATAGATCACGGCATTGTTGAAACAGTTGCCCACTTTACAGCCGCAAAGGACTTTATGCCCGATGTTGAATTTATTATCGACATAGGCGGTCAGGATATTAAATGCTTTAAAATACACAACGGCGCAATTGACAATATATTCCTGAATGAGGCGTGTTCCTCGGGCTGCGGCTCGTTCTTGCAGACGTTTGCAAACGCTCTCGGTTATTCTATCGAAGAATTTGCAAGCAAAGGACTTTTCGCACAACACCCCGTTGACCTCGGTTCGAGATGTACCGTATTTATGAACAGCTCAGTTAAGCAGGCTCAGAAGGACGGCGCAACAATTGAAGATATTTCGGCAGGTCTTTCACTCAGCGTTGTTAAGAATGCATTATACAAGGTAATAAGAACCTCGGGTCCCGATGAACTCGGAAAGAAAATAGTTGTTCAAGGCGGAACATTCCTCAACAATGCCGTTCTGCGTGCATTTGAAACAGAAATGGGAACTCCCGTTGTTCGCCCGGTTATATCTGGTCTTATGGGCGCATACGGCGCGGCTCTTTATGCTATGGGCAAGGGCGGCGAAAAGAGTACCATTCTAAGCGCAAAGCAGCTTGAGGACTTCAAGCACGTTATCAAGGTAACAAACTGCGGTCTTTGTCAGAACAACTGCCGACTTACTGTAAATACATTCGCAGACGGCAGAAAGTTTATTGCAGGCAACAGGTGCGAGCGTCCTATTACGAAAAAGTCACCCGACAAATCGCTCAATATTTATGACTATAAGCTCCGGCTTTTACAGAGCTATGAACCGAAAGAGGGTACAAGAGGGAAGATCGGTCTGCCTATGGGTCTTAATATGTATGAAATGCTCCCGTTCTGGCATACGTTCTTTACTAACCTCGGCTTTGAGGTAGTGACCTCGGGTATTTCCGATAAAAAGGTATATTCCCTCGGCAACAAAACAATTCCGTCCGATACTATCTGTTTCCCTGCAAAGCTTGTTCACGGTCATGTGCAAAAGCTTATAGATATGGGAGTAGATACTATATTCTATCCTTGTATGTCGTATAACTTTGATGAGGGACTTGGAGATAATCATTACAACTGTCCTGTTGTTGCGTATTATCCCGAGGTTATCGGCGCAAATATGAACAGCGTATCGAAGATCACTCTTATCAAGGATTATGTAGGCATACACCGCCCGAAGGACTTCCCGAAAAAAGCCTTTGAGATACTCAAAAAGCATTATCCCGATCTTACTCAGAAGGAAGTTAAAAACGCAAGTGAGCTTGCATACAAGGAGTATGAGGCACATATCGCAAGAATACGGGCAAAGGGTGACGAGATAATCAAAAAGGCAGAAGTGGAGAACAAGCCTATCTTTGTATTGTCGGGCAGACCCTACCACGTTGACCCCGAAATAAATCACGGTATCGACAGAATGATCTCGGGCTTCGGAGTTGCTATTGTATCGGAGGATTCGGTAAGCAACAGAGTTGAAAAGTTCTCTACTACCGTATTGAACCAGTGGACGTATCATTCAAGACTTTATGCGGCTGCTAAGTACATAGCAGGAAGAAAAGATATGAATTTGGTACAGCTCGTATCCTTCGGCTGCGGAGTTGACGCTATTACAACAGACGAGGTAAGAGATATTCTCGAATCCGAGGGTAAGATATACACTCAGATAAAGATAGACGAGATAACCAATCTCGGCGCAGTAAAAATAAGAATACGCTCGCTGTTGGCGGCTATCGGTGAAGAAAAATAACAAGCGGAAAGGACTATATATATTATGGCTAAGCTTGAATATGATAAAACAGGTCGTCTGTTGTTTACAAAACAGATGAAAGACGAGTACACGGTACTCATGCCAATGATGGCTCCTATTCACTTCAATATGCTGAAAAATGTTTTCACGCATTATGGGTATAAGGCTGTTTTGCTTGAAACAAACGGCCCTGAAATAGCGCAGGTAGGGCTTAAATACGTTCATAACGATACTTGTTATCCTGCTCTGCTTGTTATCGGACAGTTCATTCACGCACTTCAAAGCGGCAAATATGACGTACATCACACGGCTTTGATGATAACTCAGACCGGCGGCGGCTGCCGTGCGTCAAACTATATACATCTGCTCAGAAAGGCTCTCAAAAAAGCAGGCTTTGAGTTTGTGCCTGTAATATCTCTCAATCTTTCGGGACTTGAGAAAAACAGCGGCTTTTCTCTCACAATACCTATGGTAAGACGCTTGGCGGCAGGTCTTGTATACGGAGATGCGTTAATGCTTTTGAGAAATCAGATACAGCCCTACGAAATAAACAAGGGTGAGGCTCAGCGTCTTGTAGATAAGTGGGTAACGGAGCTTTCAAAGGAATTTGCCAACGGCAAGGGTTATGCCGCAAAGACTATTGACGAAAATCTCGATAAGATCGCCTGTTCGTTTACAGAAATAAAAGTGAACCGTATTCCGAAAGTCAAAGTCGGAGTAGTAGGGGAGATATATGTAAAATATGCAGCGTTGGGCAACAACGATCTTGAACGATTCTTAGCAGAACAGGGCTGTGAGGTAAATCTCCCCGGTATTATGGGCTTTATGCTGTTCAAGGTAGATAACCGCCTTGAAGATATAAAGCTTTACGGCGGCAGCAAGCTTAAATTCAAGGTAGTTGAGGCTTTGATGAACTACTTGACAGGCCTTGAAACAAGCCTTATAAACGCTACAAAAAAATACGGATTTTTGCCGCCGTCATCTTATCAGCATACAAAATCGCTTGTTAAAAACGTAATAGGCTACGGCAGCAAAATGGGCGAGGGCTGGCTTTTGACAGCAGAAATGCTTGAGCTCACGGAAACAGGCTACGGCAATATTGTATGTACTCAGCCTTTCGGCTGTCTGCCGAACCATATCAACGGAAAAGGCATGATACGCAGAATAAAGAGTGTTGACGACAGAGCAAACATAGTTGCGATCGACTATGACCCGGGCGCACCAAGAGTAAACCAGGAGAACAGAATAAAGCTTATGCTTGCCGTTGCAAAGGAAAATCTCAATAAAGAGCTTGAAGAACAGAAGGCTAAAGAGCAGGAAAAGCCGGATACAAAACAGAAAAAAGCAACGGCAAAAAAATAAACCAAAAAATAAAGTTTTCGGTCAAGCCTTTTTCAAAAGGCTTGAAGCCGAGTCACCGCTGACAGAATCGCAGTTGTACACTTTAAAACCGATACTATTTAGCTTGCGAGCAATGAACTGCTGTGTTTTATTATTATAACTGCGTTAATGCCTGCCGGTGCTTGCACACCCCTTTGAAAAGAGGGACGCTTTGGCAGAAAGCGTCCCTTTTTGCTGTTGTGACTGCGGCGGCACAATTAAACAGAAAATATACAATTCAGACTGTGCAAAAAGTAGTGTTCTTCTATGTCAAGCCTTACTGCGCCGCCTTGGAGCGGCGGGGAAACTTTTGTTTAAACCATAAGTTAGGGGCATTTTCTGCCAAAATGCCCCTCTTCCAAAAACAGTCCGCAGGACTGTTTTTGAAATTCACCCCTAAAAGGGCTGGAGCGTGCCTCCGGCGGCTAAGGGGCGCTGCCCCTTAGA
>JAFOMO010000192.1 GCA_017418905.1 Clostridia bacterium
AAGGTGATACACATATGAAAAGCTGCAGCGAAAGCTATAAAGCCGCCGGCGTTGATATTACTGCCGGATACAAGGCTGTTGAACTTATGAAAAGCCATATCGCCCGTACAATGACAAGCTCAGTAGTTTCCGATATAGGAGGCTTCGGCGGCTTGTTTGAGCTTGATATGACAAATATCGAAAAACCCGTACTTGTAAGCGGTACAGACGGCGTAGGCACAAAGCTTAAAATTGCATTTCTTATGGATAAGCACGATACAGTCGGCATAGACTGCGTTGCAATGTGCGTAAACGATATTATCTG
This sequence comes from Clostridia bacterium, assembly GCA_017418905.1. GTDB lineage: Bacteria > Bacillota > Clostridia > Oscillospirales > Acutalibacteraceae > RUG592. Next base: position 305 of record JAFOMO010000192.1, read on the forward strand.
CTGCGGCGCAAAGCCTCAGTTCTTCCTTGATTATATCGCCTGCGGCAAGAATGTTCCCGAAAGAATAGAGGCTATCGTCAAGGGCGTTGCAGAGGGCTGCGTTCAGTCGGGCTGCGCTCTTATCGGCGGCGAAACAGCAGAAATGCCGGGCTTCTATCCGATTGATGAATACGATCTTGCCGGCTTCTCGGTAGGCATTGTTGATAAAAAGAAAATTCTCGACAAAACATCTGTAAAAGAGGGCGACGTAATTATTGCTCTTCCGTCAAGCGGCGTACATTCAAACGGCTTCTCTCTTGTAAGAAAGGTATTCGACGTTGAAAGCGCAGACATCAAGTCGCCCGTTGATGCACTTGACGGTAAATCTATCGGTGAAACACTTCTCACCCCCACAAAGATATACGTTAAACCTATGCTTGCACTCTTTGACGAGGTAACAGTTAAGGCAGTATCGCACATCACGGGCGGCGGATTCTATGAGAACATTCCGAGAAGTCTGCCCAACGGTTACAGCGCAAAGATAAACAAAGCAGACGTAAGAGTACTTCCCATATTCAGGCTTATTGCAGAAAAGGGCAATATTCCCGAGCGTGATATGTTCAACACCTTTAATATGGGCGTTGGAATGATAGCCGTTGTAGATAAAGACGACGTACAGAAGTCTTTGGATATACTCAAGGCAAACGGCGAGGACGCATACGTTCTGGGCGAAGTAGTAAAGAGCGACGACGGCGTAATAATCGAATAATTCGGGCGGTGAACGGTTTGAGTGACGATAAAATAAAAATAGCCGTATTTGTTTCGGGCGGCGGCACTAATTTACAGGCACTTATCGACAAGCAGAAAAGCGGCGTTATAACAAGCGGTAAAATATCGCTTGTTATATCAAATAATCCCGAGGCTTATGCGCTTGAACGTGCAAAAAAGGCAGGCATAAAATACGCTGTCGTACCGAGAAAGGAATGTGCAACACAGCAGGAATTTGAAGATAAGCTTAACGAATTACTCACAGAAAACAACATTGAGCTTATAGTTCTTGCAGGCTTTATGTGCATATTAAGTGAGAGCTTTACTTCAAAATATCCGAAGCGCATAATAAACATACACCCATCGTTGATACCGTCATTTTGCGGTAAGGGTTATTACGGCTTGAACGTACACAAAGCCGCCCTTTCATACGGTGTAAAGATAACGGGCGCAACGGTACACTATGTAAACGAGATACCCGACGGCGGCGAGATAATAATGCAAAAGGCAGTAGCGGTAGAGGACGGCGACACGCCCGAGGTACTTCAGAAGAGAGTTATGGTAAATGCCGAGTGGATAATACTTCCGCAGGCGGTGGAAAAAGTATGCAAACTACTACTAATGTGCAATTAGCAATGTGCAGTTATGCGGTCATACATAATAAAACCGAAATTGTACCGCACGCAGTAATAATCCATACTTTGTTATACTAAAGTTATTTTGCTATTAATAAAGTTTCTCAAGCAATAATTGCACACTGCACATTGCACATTGAAAAAAAGGAGCTTGATATAAATGAATGTTTATGAAACATATGATATAGGAAAGCTTATAAACGGCAATCCTTATGTTGGCAGAGGTATTATAATAGGCAAAAGCGCAGACGGCAAGAAGGCTGTTACTGCATACTTCATAATGGGCAGAAGTGAGAACAGCCGCAACCGTATATTTGTAGAGAACGGCGACGAGGTAATTATACACCCGTTTGACGCTTCAAAGGTTGAAGATCCTTCTCTCATCATATATTCGCCTATCAAGAAAACAGGAAACAATCTAATCGTAACTAACGGCGATCAGACTGATACTATATACGACTATGTAAGTGAGGGCAAGAGCTTTGAGGCAGCTCTCGACACACGCTGTTTTGAACCCGACAGTCCCAACTGGACTCCGAGAATAAGCGGTATGATGACCTTCGGCGAGAAGTTCACATACAAAATGAGTATTCTCAAGAGCGCAGACCTTGAAGGCAGCGAATGCAACCGTTATACATTCTCTTACAATTCATTAAACGGTGTGGGACACTTTATCCACACATACGTTACAGACGGCAACCCCATTCCCACATTTATGGGCGAACCCGAAAGAGTAATGATCCCCGATTCTATCGATGAGTTTTTGGAGAATATCTGGACAAACCTCAACGAACAGAACAAGATCTCGATATATGTAAGATATATTGACCTCGAAACAGGAAAAGCCGAGAACAGAATGATAAATAAGAATGCGTAATTACGCAATTATACACAATAAAACAAAAACGGGTTTGCATGCGGTCAAAGTAAAGTGTAAAGCTGTGGTATTCAGAAATTCCACTTTTCACTTTCAACTTTTCACTTTCAACATTGCACATTGCACATTGCACATTCAGACCGTGCAAAAAGTAAAGTTTGTTAAAATCATACTTTCATTGCGCCGCCTTGGAGCGGCGGGGAAAGTTTGGCTTTAGGCGGAAGTTAGGGGCATTTTCTGCCAAAATGCCCCTCTTCCAAAAACAGTCCGCAGGACTGTTTTTGAAATTCACCCCTA
>JAFOMO010000019.1 GCA_017418905.1 Clostridia bacterium
TACTATAAACGAAGCACTCGAAAAGAACCTCAACTTCAGCATGGTAGCAAACGCTTATGTAAGAGTTGTTGATAAATCTAACGGAAATGAGCTTGTAAAGTTCACACTCACAGATGCTTTCGCAACAGTTACCTCAATGGTAGTCGGAGAGGTTTACAGCAAGGGCGGTCAGTGGAGATTCAACCCCGTTGGAAACGGTTTTGCAGAAGATCTTGCAGGTCTTTGCGGTGTATATGGTGTAAATGGAGCTGACTAAAAATGTCAGTCTTAACTTAAGATATAAAGGAGTAATTTACAATGGTTAAATTTGAAACAGTAAACGAGTTAGCCCTTAAAGTTACCTGCCAGGGCGGCGGCGATCAGTTTTTCACAAAAGCAGGCGCATTTATCTGCGGTGAGTGCTATGGTCAGAAGAACTATCAGTTTGAGAAGGTTCTCTTAGGTCCTCAGGGCAACCCCCTCCAGGCAGCTCTCGGTCAGCTCGGCAGACGCTTCACAGGTGAAAATCTTCCCCTTATGAAGGTTATCAACCGCGGCGATAACATTACATATTATGCTAACGATCAGCAGCACGTTGTTGTATATAAGCTCAAGCAGGGCGAAACAATTTCTGTTGAGTCTGAGAACATTCTTGCTTTCACATCTGACTGTAAGTATGGTATAAGATTCCTTGCACAGGGTGTTATCTCTCAGAAGGGTCTTGCAACATCTACACTCACAGGTATGGGTCCGAATGCTCAGGTAGCTGTTCTCGTAGACGGCAACCCCCTCGTACTCAGCAATATGCAGAACAGATCTACACTTGAGGTTGACCCTGACGCAGTAGTATGCTGGATCGGCGGTGACCCGGGCTTCAAGATGGATCTTTCGTGGAAAAACCTCATCGGTCAGGCTTCCGGTGAATCTTATATGTTTGAGTGGGGCGGAAACAACCCTGCAACAGTAATTGTACAGCCTCAGGAAAGACAGTCCGGTATCAATATCGGTATGGACGGCGGCTCTGCAGGTCAGCGTGCAACAAGACAGCAGAACCAGACACTCGGCGGCGCAGCTCAGAGCGTACAGGGCACACTTGGTCAGCTCGGTAATACACTCGGTCAGATCGGCGGAGCAGCAGGCGGCGGAGCAGGCGGACTTGGCGGTGCTCTCGGCGGTCTTGGCGGTATGTTAGGTTTGTAATATACAGACAGCGTTTTATAGATAACACAAGAAAGGTTGATTAACAATGGCAGTAAGTTTAAGCAAAGGCAGCAAGATCAGTCTTGCAAAAGTAGCAGCAGACGCAGGTATCAGCGGCGGTCTGACAAAGATTATGGTAGGTCTCGGCTGGGACGTTAACCGTTATGACGGCGGCGCAGAGTTTGACCTTGACGCAGCAGCTTTCATGCTCGGTGCAAACGGAAAAGTAAGAAGCTCTGACGACTTCATTTTCTATAACCAAAAAGTAGGCCCCGGCGTTGAGCATATGGGCGACAACAGAACAGGCGAAGGCGAAGGCGACGACGAGGTTATCAACGTTGATCTTAACGCTATTCCGGCAGACGTTGCAAAGGTTAGCTTTACAGTTACTATTGATCAGGCTGAAGCAAGAAAGCAGAACTTCGGTATGGTAGAGAACTCCTACATTCGTGTTGTTGACGCAGCTTCAGGCACTGAGCTTGTAAGATACGATCTCGGTGAGGACTTCTCCGTCGAAACAGCAGTTGTTGTTGCCGATCTTTACAGACACAACGGCGAGTGGAAGTTCAATGCTATCGGCATGGGCTTTGCAGGCGGTTTGGCAGCTCTTTGCGCAAACTTTGGTGTTGACATCGGTTGATTTTAATGCATAATGCGTAATTTCACGGTTGAACACAATAAAACCGATAATTCATTGCATGCGGTCGGACTTTATTGCTGTTATACAAATAATAGTCTTTAATGCTGCGGCGGTGCTATAAAGTTATTACACACAAAGAAGTTTATACCTAAAATGAACCTCCCCGAAATGGGGAGGTTTTGTTTCTTATATTCACATTTCGACTGCTTAAAGTATTAGTTGTGTAAGCTGCGAATACTCAAAATTTTAAAAATTCCACTTTCCACTTTCCACTTTTAAAATTAAATACCTTTACTTACTAATGGTGCAGTAGTTCAGAAATGCCGATTCTGCATTCTTCTGTCTTTGAGCCGCACTGTCGCTTGTTGATGTATCGCTGTATAAAAGAAGATACTTTCCGTTTTCGCTTACTACCGCATAAGTATGCTGAGTAATGCTTTCCGTATTGCCGAACAGCATAAATGTATGATCTCTTTTAGCGTTCGTTATTACAGACTTTGCTTTATCTGTTGTCGGGTCTTCATACTCAAATAATTCTATGTAGTATTTTACAGGACCAGATGACATTGTAAAGCGTTTGCCCTGTGCAGCACCTATTGACTCTGCGTTTACCTCTGTGCCGTCACCCTTTATTATGCCTGCCTCGGTCATATACGTTATAAGGTCAAGAAAGCTGTCCTCATAATTATCCAAAGACGGAAGATCAATTCCGCCTGCGTTATCTGTAATTACAGTTTCCTGTTCTTCAGACGGTGTTTGTGTATTATCAGCACACCCTGAAAGCATACACAATGTCAAAAGACAAGACACTGCAATAATTAATACCTTTTTCATATTCAATCCACCTTAATCATTCACGGGAAAAGCTTATAAATTCTTATCAAGCCTTTTTCCGTGTCGGCTTTTCCCAAGCCTAAGAATATATTATCTCTGCCGCTTACTCTGATTATCTCGCCGTTTGCGGCACTGTTTTTTATTTGTGTGCGTGCAATGTCAATAGGGTTTCCGTTTGCAAATCTTAAAGCCTGCTTTTCGCTGACGGTAATACCCCTGTACGATAAAAACAGGCTTTCACTGCTGTGTACCCTATCTACAATGTTTTCGGGCAGTTCGCCCTCTTTTGTTATCTCTCTTATCTCATCGAGAGAAATTGCGTCTTCGAGTGAAAATCCGCACGCACGAGTACGTACAAGAGAAGTCATAACTGCGCCGCACCCTATATCTCTGCCTATATCGTCAATTATTGTACGTATATATGTACCCTTTGAACAGCTTATGTATAACTGTCCTTTGAAGGTCTCTTCATCATAGTCAAGCAGCTTCAGCTCGGACACATTGACTTGTCTCGGCTGACGCTCTACCTCTATTCCCTGTCTTGCAAGATCGTACAGACGTACTCCGTCCTTTTTGACTGCTGAATACATTGGCGGTATCTGCATAATATCGCCCTTATATTTCGGTATGAGCGACTGTATTTCTTTGTATGAAGCATTGACTTCTTTTTCGCTTTGTATCGTACCCCATATATCGAGAGTATCCGAGGCAATTCCAAGCTTAAAGCCTGCAACATACGCTTTGTCGCTGTCGGGCAGAATATCCTGCGCCTTTGCGGCATTGCCCAACAGCAGGGGCAAAACGCCCGTTGCCATTGGGTCGAGAGTTCCCGTATGCCCTATTTTTCTCTGTCTGCAAAGTCTGCGCATTACTGCCACAACGTCAAAGGATGTGAAGTCCTGCGGCTTGTTTACAACTATTATACCGTTCATGCAACGTACTCCGTATTAAGATACTTCTCGCAGACCTCAACTATTTTGTTCTTTACCTCTTCAAGAGTTCCGTACAGCGTACAGCCTGCCGCCGCAATATGACCGCCGCCGCCTAATGAAGCGCATATTTCGGCAGCGTTTACGCCATGATTTGTACGCAGGCTTATTCTGAAGTTTTTCTCTGATTTTTCCTTGACGGTAATACCGATATACACGCCCTCTATCTGCCTTGAAATGTTTGCAAGTCCGTCAAGATCGCCGTCATCAGCTCCGCAGTCCTTTTCCATTTGCATGGTAGTATGAACTACCGCTATTTTGTTATCGCAGTGAAGAGTCAAGGAATTTAATATCTGCTGTTCCATTTTTATGCGTGCAACAGATTTTGTGTCGCACATCTCTCTGTTTATTCTTGCGTTGTCGCAGCCTAAATCTACAAGCTCGGCTGCCGTTCTCAGCGTATCGGCGGTAACACTTGAATACTTCATGCAGCCCGTATCGGTACAAAGTCCCGTATAAATACAGTCTGCGGTAAGCTTATCTATATTTGCGTCCATAACCTTTGCAAGCTTGAAGATATTTTCGCAGTTTGACGCAGCAGACGGGTCTTCATAAGTCAAAGCCGCAAATGGTGTGTTCATGTCGTGGTGGTCAATGCTCACGTCAACGATATTCTCGTATTTTTCTCTGAGATCGCCCAGCTGCGCAGGTGCGGCAACGTCAACGCTTACAACGGTTTGTACGTCAAAATCGAGATCGTTCAGACCGTCTTTAAGAAAAGCCATTTTTCTTGAAAGAGTACCGTTTACAATGACATTTGCATTTTTGCCCATACTGCGAAGTATTCTGCACAACGCATAAGCAGAACCCAAAGTATCGCCGTCGGGGTATTTATGAGTGAGTATCTCGAAATTGTCACGGCTTTTGAGAACCTCTGCAATATCAGACAGATTCGTTGTCATTGTCATCTTCTTCATCACCCTTTATATCAAGTTCACTCAGCATTTTTGAAATATTTGCGCTGTACTCAATGGAATCGGTAGCCTCAAATGTCATTGAGGGAACGTGTCTTAGTTTAAGGCGAGAGCCTATCTCTCTGCGGATATATCCCGACGCTGATTTAAGACCCTTAACCGCCTCTTTTGCACGTTCATAGCCCTCCATTGCGCTTACATATACCTTGCACACGCTGAGGTCGTTTGATACCTCAACACGTACAATACTTATCATAGCGTCTGCCACACGGGGGTCTTTAAGTTCTCTGAAAACTGCCGTAAGCTCTCGTCTTATATCCTCTGTGGTTCTGCCCATTCTGTGACTTGCCATATTTACTCCTTTTTATTTTGTATCTCCTGCGTTCTCGTCACGCTGCCTTAATTCGGCTCTTATTTCGTCAACCATTTTTACCGCTTCTTCTTCGGTAAACAGTCTGCCATAGTTTTCGATAACTCGTTTTCGCACCGACTCCGCAACCTCAGCCAAAGGTCTTACCGATTTATCTAAATTTCTTTCCATAACGGTCAGCTCCTTGCTTTAAAGTCATTAGCAAATAACTCTCTGTATTCCTCGATAATTCGATTAAACGAGGAGCTAAGCTCCAACAAGCTCGCTTGATTGGAGCGAGCGACGACGTCAACAAACGTCGTGGAGCGTTAGCTCCTGCGGACGTCGGTGGGGGATTTAAACCCGCCACCGACGGACGTATGGAACCCGCCGCCTGTAGAGGCGGGGGACATCGACGTTTGTTATATACAAAACCTTATAATTGTCAGCGGTGACTCGCCGCTTAATCGCGGTATTCTTCAATAATAAAGGATTCGAGTATATCTCCCTCTTTAAGGTCTGCAAACTTTTCAAGTCCGATACCGCACTCAAAGCCTGCCGATACCTCCTTTACAGCGTCCTTAAATCTCTGGAGCGAACTCATAGTATCCTCAAAAATAACAATACCGTCACGAACAACTCTTACCTGTGAGTTTCTTGCAACCTTGCCTGAAAGTACATAAGAACCTGCAATAAAGCCTACGTTCTTTACCTTTATTACGCTGCGGCATTCTGCTCTGCCCAATACAACTTCTCTTGTTTTAGGCGCAAGCATACCCTTCATTGCGCTTTCGATCTCTTCTATACAATCGTATATGATACGGTAGCAGCGAATATCTACGCCGTCACGCTTTGCGTTCTCCTCTGCAACGGGGTCGGGGCGTACATTAAAGCCTACAACGACAGCACCCGATGCAGACGCAAAGTTTACGTCGTTCTCACTTATACCGCCTACTGCGCCGTGAATTACTCTTACCTTTACTTCATCATTTGAAAGCTTCTCCAAAGACTGTCTTACAGCCTCAACAGAACCCTGTACGTCTGCCTTAACGATTACTTTAAGCTCTTTTACCTCGCCCTGCTGCATCTGGTCAAAGAGGTTATCAAGAGTAACCAGGTTGGGCTTCTGTGCGTTGAACAGCTCTTCTTTAGCCTTGTTCTTTCTCTGCTCTACAAGTTCTCTTGCAAGTCTTTCGTCTGATACTACGTTGAATATATCGCCGCCTGTGGGTACGTCGTCAAGACCTGTTATCTCAACGGGGTAAGACGGACCTGCGCTCTTTACCTTTTTGCCCTTGTAGTCTGTCATTGCTCTTACTCTGCCGACTGTCGAACCTGCAACAACAATGTCGCCTATTTTGAGTGTACCGTTCTGTACAAGCATAGTCGCAACAGACCCTCTGCCCTTGTCAAGTCTTGCTTCTATAACAGTACCCTTTGCGGCTCTGTCGGGGTTAGCTTTAAGCTCTTTCATCTCAGCAACTAAGAGTACCATTTCGAGAAGATCGTCGATATTCTGCTTTTTCTTTGCAGATACGGGAATACACGGAGTATCTCCGCCCCACTCCTCGGGAACAATGCTGTACTCTGTGAGCTGCTGCATTACTCTCTGAACGTCTGCGCCGTCTTTGTCTATCTTGTTTATAGCAACGATAATAGATACGCCTGCGTCTTTAGCGTGGTTTATAGCTTCAATAGTCTGCGGCATAATACCGTCGTCTGCGGCAACAACGAGAATTGCAATATCCGTGACCTGTGCGCCTCTTGCACGCATTGTTGTGAACGCTTCGTGACCCGGAGTATCAAGGAAGGTGATCTCCTTATCGTTTATTCTTGCGCGGTATGCACCTATATGCTGAGTAATACCGCCTGCCTCTGTTGCAGTCACGTTTTCTTCTCTGATAGCGTCAAGAAGTGAAGTCTTACCGTGATCGACATGACCCATAACAACAACGATAGGTGCACGCTCAACAAGGTTTTCGTCTTTGTCCTCGCTGTCGTCAATGATCCTCTCTTCAATGGTGACTACTTTTTCATGCTCGACAACAGCGTTGAACTCCATTGCCACAAGACCTGCCGTATCAAAGTCTATTACCTGGTTTTGTCCTGCCATAACGCCCATAAGAACAAGCTTTTTAACTACCTCTGCGGTAGTAACTCTCAGCTTCATAGCAAGGTCTGATACAACTATCTCATCAGGCAAAACAACTGTCAAAGGCTTTTTCTTTCTTTCAGCCTCTTGTCTGTTCATTCTCTCCTGCTGTTCTGCTTCTTTTCTGGAGTTTTTCGGCTTGCCCTTTCTCTGCGACTTCTGGTTGATCTTCTGCTTGCTTACAGTGCTGTCAGATCTGATCTTCTGGCTTGCCATATCGTCATACTTTTCGTTGTACTTATCTATGTTGATGTCAACCGTTCTTGTGTTTATAACACGGCTGCCTGTATTGCTGTCGTCTTCATACGGATTTTCAAAGTTTGTGTTATCCTTCGGCAAAGCAATAGTCTGATCGTTTCTGCGTGTAGGTCTGCTTGATTTATCGTCATTTTTCTTTTTGTTCTCGTTCTTAGCCTTCTGAGCATTTTCGGCAGTTCTAAGCTTTTCTGTAAACTGCTCTTTTTTGCTTTTCTGCTCGTTTCTCGGCTTGAACTTATCTCTGTTGTCACCGCTGTTCGCAGCCTTGTCAAAGGGACGATCATTTCTCTTTCTGTTATCCTGCTGTTTTGCCTTATCTCTCATATCATTGCCTGTATTCTGCTGTTTATCCGTATTCTGCGGTTTCTTTTTATTGTCGTACTGCGGCTTTCCGTCCTTTTGCGGTCTTTGATCGCGCTGTGCAGGCTTATCGCGGTTTTGTCTTGCGTTATCCGTAGGTCTTACCTCCTTTGCAGGCTTATTATCATTATCCTTCTTTACTTCTTTAGGCTGAACATCTGCTTTTGCCTCTGCCGGCTTTTCCTTTGCGGTACTATCTGCCTTCGGCTGTTCCTTCGGGGTACTCTCTGCCTTCGGCTGTTCCTTTGCGGTACTCTCGACTTTCGGCTGAACCTGTGCGGCTGTCTTTTTATCAGACAAATAAGCATCGAGATCCTCAACAACAGATCGTTTTGTATAGTGATCGAACACAAAATTCAGTTCGTCTTCGGTCAAAGACGACTGTGAGTTTTTCTTTTTTGAACCTTCATGTTCATAGCTTTTCATAAGATTCAGAATATCCTTCGGCTTGACGTTGAGGTCTTTCGCCAGATCGGTTATTTTATACTTCATAATCAATTATTCCTCCTTATCATCGGCGATTTTTTTAAGCAAACCTGCGGCAAAGCCCTCGTCTTCAACAGAGATCACCGCTGCCGATTTTCCCACGGCAATACTAAGCTCTTCTTTTGAGATAGGCAGAGTAACAAGCTTTACCTTGTATAACTCGTTATTTTTCAAAATGACCTTTTTTGTATTAGCCGAAATATCGCTTGCCATTACAACAAGCTTTGACTTTCCGTCTGCCATAGACTGCACAACGGGATCGCAGCCTATAATAAGCTTTCCTGCTCGTCGGA
>JAFOMO010000193.1 GCA_017418905.1 Clostridia bacterium
AAAAACAGTCCTGCGGACTGTTTTTGGAAGAGGGGCATTTTGCGTGACCATGCCCCTAAGTACGATTTTGAACAAAAGTCACCCCGCCGCTCCAAGGCGGCGCAGTAAGGCTTGACATAGAAGAACACTACTTTTTGCACACTCTGAACTGCTAATTATTATAACATTTCCTTAATACAACAGCTTAAAGTATAATATTGATAAAAATATAGGATTTATGCGGTTTTTGCAATATTATACCGTATAATATTGAAAAAGTATAGGATTTAAGCCATTTTCTTCATTATTATACTTTAATTCATTGTGTATAATATTGAGAGCGATTCAGTGTGCAATTATTGCTTGTATATCTTTATGAATTGCATTGACCATTAGTATTACAAAGCAGGAATTTTATTCGCATGCTATGATGTATTGGTTTTATTATGTATTGCTGCGCATTTCCACTTTCCACTTTCAACTTTCAACTTTCCACTTTCAACTTTTAAAAAAACTCCCGACACAAAAAGAGTTTGTGTCGGGAGTTTTTTTATTTTGTATTATTCTTTATTCTGAAACACAACTGCATAAGGCTGTCGCTTAAATGTACATTCTCTACAACAATATCGGGGTAGAGGAGCTTCAGATCATAGTGACTGAAATTCCAATAGCTCTTTATGCCTAAATTGTAAAGCTGTTCGGCAAGGTCTGCCGCCGCTGTTTTCGGCACGCATAACACTGCCGTTTCAACGTAATTGCTTTTACAAAATTCACTGATATTTGTAATGCTTTGTACAGTCAGGTCTGCGACATCACTGCCTATCTTGTTTTCGTCATTGTCAAAAATTCCGATAAGCTTAAAGCACCTGTTTTCAAATGTAAGATGATTTGCAATAGCCGTGCCTATGTTGCCTGCGCCTATCAGAATTGCGGGATAGCGGTTCTTTATACCTAAAATATTTTCTATTTCTTTGGTAAGGCTTTTTACACTGTAACCGATACCCTGTTGACCGAACTCTCCGAAACAGTTGAAGTCTTGCCTTACCTGAGAGGCGGTAGACCGCATACGCCGTGCAAGCTCGCCCGAATTAACGTGAGTTATGCCCTCTTTGTCAAGCTCGTTTAAAAATCGGTAATATCGGGGCAAACGCTGTATGACCGATGACGAAATGTTGTCTTTTTTTGCCATTTAGTATCACCGCTTTTATCAAAGCATAGCTTTAAGTCTCTGATCTACTTCTTTAAGGAAAGTTTCGGTATCTACCTTTGTGATATTTTCAAGCTTTGAAAGAAGTGCCAGATCGCCTGTCATAACGCCCTCTTCGATAGTCTGAATAGTTGCCTTTTCAAGCTTATCTGCAAATGAGCAAAGCTCGGCAAGGTCGTCAAGTTCGCCTCTTTTTCTCAAAGCCCCCGTCCACGCAAACAATGTTGCAACAGAGTTTGTAGAGGTAGTTTCACCCTTTAAGTATTTGTAGTAGTGTCTTTGTACTGTGCCGTGTGCGGCTTCATACTCATAAATACCGTCGGGGGATACAAGTACCGAAGTCATCATTGCAAGAGAACCGAATGCGGTCGCTATCATATCGGACATAACGTCACCGTCATAGTTCTTGCAAGCCCAGATATAGCCGCCGTCTGAACGGATAACTCTTGCAACAGCGTCATCAATGAGAGTATAGAAGAAAGAAATGCCTGCCTTCTCGAATTTCTCTTTGTACTCAGCTTCAAATATCTCGTTGAAAATATCTTTGAAACGGTGGTCGTACTTTTTAGAGATAGTATCCTTTGTGGCAAACCATATATCCTGCTTTATGTCAAGAGCATAGTTAAAGCAGGAACGTGCAAAGCTCGAAATACTTTTGTCCAGGTTGTGCATACCCTGAATTATACCGTCTGTCTTGAAGTCGTGTATAAGCGAGCGTTCTTCTGTACCGTCGGGCTTTGTAACGCAAAGCTCTGCCTTACTGCCTGCCGATACGGTCATTTCTGTATTTTTGTATACATCGCCGTATGCATGACGTGCAATTGTGATAGGCTTAGTCCAGGTGGGGATATACGGAGTAATACCCTTAACAAGAATGGGGCTTCTGAATACAGTGCCGTCAAGAGCGGCTCTGATAGTACCGTTAGGGGACTTCCACATTTCTTTGAGGTTGTACTCCTTAACACGGTCTGCGTTAGGTGTGATAGTAGCGCACTTTACGGCAACACCGTATTTCTTTGCAGCCTCTGCGCTGTCAAGCGTTACCTGATCGTTTGTATCGTTTCTGTTGACTAAACCGAGATCGTAATATTCTGTTTTAAGGTCTATATAAGGTGTCAAGAGAATATCTTTTATCATTTTCCAGATAACTCTCGTCATCTCGTCGCCGTCCATCTCAACGAGCGGCGTTTTCATTTGAATTTTATCGGACATTGCATTTCTCTCCTTTTTCGTTTTTTCATTAACCGATTATCAGCGTCATTATACCTGCGATTGCCGCAGCTGTCAGCGGAAAGCCGACAAGTGTTCCAATCCACTTTTTAACAACAGTTTTCACGGGTATATAGGGCATGAGGTCTTCCGTTCCGGGTATGATCCATGCTTTTGTATGACCTACCCAGTATAAGTCTATAAATAATCTGTCAAACAAACCCATTATAAGGTATATAGCAGTCATTTGCCAAAATCCCGACAGATAATTCTCCGCACCGTTATAGCCGTACACCATAGCGGGTACGGCAAATAACACGGGAATAAACAAAGCAAGCATTGTAATAATTGAACTTCTCTTTATTTGTTCTCTTGTGACAAGCCCAAGCTCCACAACTCTCTGCTGCACGTCTTTCTCATAAAAAACCACAAGTCCGACACAGCCGTTTGCCATACCTACAATGCATATAAGCAGCAGTACCAAGCACATCACAAGTCCTTCAAGTATAATTATCATTTGCTGCTCTCTCTCGTATAGTCAAGCAAGCCGCCTGCAATGATGATTGCCTTTGTTCTGTCTGTAAGCTCGCACTCAACGGGAATATCAATGCCCTTTGTTACGTCTGTAACAACAATAGGCTCGCCCTTTTCAAGCTTTGCTTTTACGTCTTTGATAACGATCTCATCACCCTGAGCGATCTTGTCGTAATCGTCTGCATTTGCAAAGGTAAGCGGCAAAATGCCTGCGTTGATAAGGTTGCTCTTATGTATTCTTGCGAAGCTCTTAACAAGTACAGCCTTAACACCGAGATAAAGAGGTGCAAGTGCTGCGTGTTCTCTTGATGAGCCTTGACCGTAGTTTGCACCGCCTACAATTATCGACTTGCCGAGAGCCAATGCCCTTTGAGGGAACTCCTTGTCGCAAACAGTAAAGCAGTGCTGAGAAATAGCAGGAATGTTGGAGCGTAACGGAAGTATTTTTGCGCCTGCGGGCATAATATGGTCTGTTGTGATGTTGTCGCCGACCTTTAATGCGCATGAAGCTTCTATTGTATCTTCAAGCGGAGCAGTCTGCGGGAAGGGCTTGATGTTCGGACCTCTGAGTACCTCAACTGTATCCATTTTATCCTCTTCGATAGGAGCAACGACCATATTGTCATTGATAAGGAACTTTTCGGGGAGCTTAATCTCAACAGCTTCACCGAGTGTACGGGGGTCTGTGAATACGCCTGTAAGAGCAGAAGCGGCAGCAGTTTCGGGGCTAACCAGGTAAATTTGTCCGTCTGCCGTGCCTGAACGTCCTTCAAAGTTTCTGTTGAAGGTACGCAGTGAAATACCTGCTGAGTTAGGCGACTGTCCCATACCGATACACGGACCGCAGGCACATTCGAGAATACGTGCGCCGGCAGCGATGAGATCACCCAAAGCACCGTTGAGAGCAAGCATATTGTAAACCTGCTTTGAACCCGGAGCAATTGCAAGAGAAACGCTCGGACATACGGTTTTACCCTTTAAGATAGCAGCAACACGCATAAGATCGAGATAGCTTGAATTTGTACAAGAACCGATACAAACCTGATCTATCTTCTGCGGACCTATCTCTTCGATAGTCTTTACGTTGTCGGGGCTGTGGGGGCATGCTGCCATTGGAGCAAGCTTTGAGAGATCAATGTCAATGATTTCGTCATAAACTGCGTCCGGGTCTGAGCTTAACTCTGTCCAGTCACACTCTCTGCCCTGAGCCTTCAAGAACTCCTTTGTAACCTCGTCTGAGGGGAATATAGAGGTTGTTGCGCCAAGCTCTGCACCCATGTTTGTGATAGTTGCACGCTCGGGAACCGTGAGAGTTTTTACTCCCTCGCCTGCGTACTCAATGATCTTGCCTACACCGCCCTTAACGGACATAATGCGGAGTACCTCTAAAATAACGTCTTTAGCGGATACCCAGGCGGAAAGCTTGCCTGTGAGATTTACTTTTACCATTTTCGGCATTGTGATGTAGTATGCGCCGCCGCCCATAGCAACAGCAACATCAAGACCGCCTGCGCCCATAGCGAGCATACCGATACCGCCGCCTGTGGGGGTGTGGCTGTCAGAGCCGATAAGAGTTTTTCCCGGAATACCGAAACGCTCTAAGTGTACCTGGTGGCAAATGCCGTTGCCGGGACGTGAGAAGTAAATGCCGTGTTTTTTAGCGACTGTCTGTATAAAGCGGTGATCGTCGGCATTTTCAAAGCCTGTCTGCAAAGTGTTGTGATCTATGTAAGCAACACTTTTTTCTGTTTTTACTCGCGGAATGCCGATAGCCTCAAATTCAAGATAAGCCATTGTGCCTGTGGCGTCCTGAGTGAGAGTCTGGTCTATTCTCAGACCAATATCACTGCCGACAGTCATTTCTCCGCTGAGAAGATGATTTTTAATGATCTTTTGTGCGATCGTGTAACCCATGAAGGATTCCTCCCTTTTCTTTTATTCGTTATTATTATAACAAATAATCGGAAGTTTAGCAAACAACAAATTGTTAAATTTTTAATTATTGCATAGTTTTTGAGAAGAAAAATAAAAGAACGGGCAAGAAATTCTTTTAAATCGGGTCAAAGCTGAAAATGGAAAAAGGTTTTTAGACAAATATACTTTCGGATAAAAAATAATTCCACTTTCCACTTTAAACTCTTAACTCTAAACTCTAAAAAATATATTTCGGTTATGCTTGTAAAAAATTAAAAAAAATGATATTATATATGAGGAATTTGTTTTTGGTATGGTACTAATAAGGGAAGGAAAGAAAAAATGAGTAAAAATAGTTCAAGAGATGAGGCAAAGGCAAAAAAAGCGGCAGTTGTTCTGTTAAGCGTTGTTATGGCAGGAATATTGATGTTTTCGTTGAACCGACTGAAAACAAACGACAGCGAAAGCGGACTTGTTCCTGCTGAGAACTCCGACAAATATTCAGATACCGAAGGCGAAGCTTTGCCCGAACACAGCGGTATACTTTTTGAAACCGAAGACAATGGCGCAGACGAAAAAAGCGATAATACTTCAAAAACCGAGAGTACCGCAAGCAAAAAAACTTCAAGTTCAAATTCACTTGATAAGACCGATACAGACAAAAATTCTGATTATTCGCTTTTGCCTGCTATGAGCGATTATGCTGCACCCGAAAATATCGATCCGCTGATAATGCTTGTCAACAGATATAATCCTTTGCCCGAAGATTATACATTCGATACAGTTGATCTGAGCAACGGAAAGCAGGTAAACGAGCTTATCTATGACGATCTTCAGCAAATGTTCGACGACGCAAGGGCAGCAGGCTTTGAGCCGTATGTTAGCGAGGGACTGAGAACAGGCGAAGAACAGGAAAAAATGATGCAGGAATACATTGACGCATATATAGCAGACGGACACACCGAAGAAGACGCAAGCCGACTTGCACTTGACTATGTGGCACAACCCGGCACGAGTGAGCACGAGGCAGGGCTTGCGGTCGATATAAACGGCGACAAAGAGGAGCTGTACGACTGGCTCGCCGAAAACGCTTATAAATACGGCTTTATTCTGCGTTATCCTGCAGGCAAGGAGTATTTAACGGGCATAAGCTTTGAGCCGTGGCATTACCGCTATGTCGGCAGAGATTACGCACTCGAAATATATAACAACGGAGAATGTCTTGAAGAGTACGTCGAAAATGTATATTCACGCAGATAGAAAGGAGTGCTTTCGGTGACAGACGGCGAAAAAAGCTTTGAACAATTTCTTTCGGGAGATAAAGAAGCGTTTTCCGGTGTGATAGACTGCTATCGTGAAGGGCTTATATTTTTTGTGTACGGATATACACATAATATGTATTTAGCCGAAGATATAGCGTCTGAGAGCCTTGCCGAGCTTTACTTGTCGCCGAAACGCTTTTTACATAAATCATCTCTTAAAACTTATTTGTACTCTATCGCATACCGCAAGGCAATGAAGATATTAAAAAAGAACGATTATTTGCAGGAGCTTGATCTCGGTGTGATTGACAACAAAACAGATGAATACAGTTCGTTTGAAGATAAGGTCTTGAAGGACGAACAGGCAAGACAATTGCATAACGCTTTGCCGAAGCTAAAAAGCGAATACCGCACCGCCCTTATGCTCATTTACTTTGAAGATATGTCGTATAAAGAGGCTGCTGCGGTAATGCATAAAACTGTCAAGCAGATAGACAACTATCTTTCACGGGGAAAAACGGCTTTGAAAAAGCTTTTGTCAGAGGAGGGCTTTGAGTATGAAGAGTAAAGAAGAATTTGAAGCTTTGGTCTTTGAAAAAGCGGCACAGCTTGAAAAAGAGCAGGCAAAACGCAGACACAAAAAATTACTTTTGAGAAAATACTCGGTTCTTTTTATCGTGATATTTTTGATAAGCGTATTTTGCACTGTAATATACAAGCGTAACACTTACTGCGGTATTATACTGCCCGACGGTACTATCCCTGAATACAACACCGAAGCGTACGTTGTATCTTATGCCGAACCGATGAACGGTACGGCGGCTTACGGCGAAACAGACGATCATGCGGAATATGATAATTTTATACAAGATAACAATAATAACAACAATAACAATGATAGCGATAATAATGTACAGTCGGCGATTGATATGGGAAAAGAAGAAAACGATTATCAGCCAAAGTACGCTCATGACCCTGCCCCGAGAATAATATATTTAAACCACAATGACGAGATTTGCGCAGTACAGTCGGCTCAGGATATTCAGAACGCAGTAAAGGACTGCGAAGCTTTGCCGTGGCAAATTACAGAAGAAATACCGCCTGAAGATAAAGCAATTCCCGATTTTGAATTTACTGTCAGGTACTACTCTCAGATCGAGGAAGAAATATACTGCAAAGAATACTTCATAGATATTTATAATAACAGGGTGTACAAAAGTCCTACCGAGATCTATTACATATCGGGTGACGATTTTTACGATAAATATTTACCTGCACAAGAATGTGCGCTTACAGACGAGTTTGTACAGGCGGTTAAAAAGTACATCTATGATTATTAGTTTTGAGAGTTGAGAGTTGAGATCGGAAAGTGGAAAGTTGTGAGAGTTAAGAGTTGAGAGTATTTTATTCAAAAGTTTGACCGTGTGCAATAAACATACGGTTTTATTATGTATAAGCGCATAATTACGCTTCAGACTGTGCAAAACCTCAAATTTTATTAAAAACCCCTCCGCCTCGCTTACGCTCGGCAACAGCGCCGACCGAGCCGGCAGGCGAGACGGTGTCACAAGAGACGTTAGTTCCTTGTGACGGAGGGGTTTTTGCACAGTCTGAATTGCACATTGCACACTGCACATTGAATAATAAAAGGAGAGTAGAACAATGAAAAGAAAAATCTGCGCAGCGTT
>JAFOMO010000194.1 GCA_017418905.1 Clostridia bacterium
ATTCTATGTATCTTTTTATAATTACATAATAATTATAATCCTTAAAGAATATTAAAGTCAAGTTAAAATATTGAAAAGTATTGATTTATCAATACTTTTTGTAAAAAATAATATTTTCACTTTAAACCGCTAATGTGCAATTGTGCAATATGATAATAAAATTCAATATATAAATTTCACAATGATTAAAAAATGTGTATAAAAGCGATAACCCCCCAAGCTTTTAACAGCATGGGGGTAAAATTTTGTAATAAAAGATATTATATTTGTAACTAATTCGCCTCGTATGTCATATAGCCGTCAAGTGCATCGGTCACAAGCTCTTCGTAAATGAACTTTGCAAGCTCTAACCGCTCTGTGTATAAGTCCATAATATCGAGCGTAGCCATTCCGTAATGCCAGCCTGCCATATAACTGCCGTCTGTTGGTAAACGATATTCATACATATTATAAGAAAGATAAGTGAGCGAATTGCCTACAAGAGTTGTTATCTCAGATTTTTTGAGATTTGTCGTAACAAGAGGACCTATCTCGTTTACAATTTCTATGATCTGCGAAAGTGAGGCAGACTTCATTTCCTTTGCAAGCGTTCTTAATACATTTCTTTGACGCTGTGTTCTGTCAAAGTCGCTGCCCGAGAAGCCCATTGTTTCATCGCCTCTGTTGCGGGCATACCAGAGTGCCTGTCTGCCGTTCAAGTGTACAATGCCTGCGGAAGCCTGAATTTCATAGCGTGTATCTACTTGATTGTTTTTCCACGATTGCCAGTTGATGTAGTCTATTTCTTCGTCGGTAAGCTCCAGGTCTATACCGCCTAAAATGTCAATTATACTGCGAAAGCTCTTAAAATCCACAATAGCGTATCTGTCTATGTTTACACCGAAATTCGTTTCAATTGTAGATATTGCAAGCTTCGGACCACCGTATGAAAAAGCGTGGTTGAGCTTGCTGTAACCGTATTCGGGAATATATACCCACAGATCACGCATAAAGGACGTTACCTTTAATTTTTTGTGGCGGTTGTCAATAGAGAGCATTATCATTGTATCGCTTCGCGAGCCTGTGCCGTCGTTATAGTCTGCGCCGAACATCAGAACATTCAGAACCATTGGGTCATTGAGAAGCGAACCCTCGCTGAGATCCATATTTATAGTATCTTCGCTGAAATCGGGGTCATACTGAAAAATATATTTCTTGTCGTCCGCTTTATAATTGGAAGCACCGTCAAAGTCGCCCGAGTCGCTGTAATTCATTGCCGAGAGAGTGTTGTAATAATACACAAAGCCCGTACCGGCAGTGGCAAGCACTATCGAAATTATTATAAGTATAACATTGCGTACAATCAGCAGCGCGCGTTTCTTTTCTTTTTTCTTTTTTTCAGGCTGAATGCCAAAGCTGCGTGAGGCAGGCTTGGCATAAGAACCCATAACGGTATAGCCGTCGTCAAAGTCGCCTTTAGTTGGGTTTTTTGCCATAATAATTATTCCTTTCAAAATAGAAATAAACCACACCTTGCTATTATACCTCTGATAAGAACAATTATAATTGCAAAATCGAATTATAATACAGTCAATATTACATCAAAAAACTAAATTTTGCAAATAAATTATTGTTAAAATAAAAAACTGCATAAAAATATGCAATATTTCCGTCTTGTACAACAGGCTTATAGGAGGTGATGATCTATGACGGAGAGAACGAGCCGGCAGGCGATAGAACAGGCGATAGCCGATTTTGACGATATAAGAGAGGCTATAAGAGGGCACAGAGTACGCATAGAGTACCCCACAAAGACCTCAGCGTATGCCGGACTTATAGCGAATATCAGGATAGGCTCAGTGTCGGGTACTGCACGGCACACCTGTACTCAGCCTTTAACGCCTGTTTTGGGAAATAAAGAAAAACAGTCTTCGGGCACTTTTCCGTGTATTATACACGGAAGCTTTCAGACTGTTCCTGAAACCGAATAAGGAGAATTATTATGGAATTAAACAAGATCTACAGAAAACAATATGTTTATGCTCCGACTGCATACAATTCACTGAAAGCAAACCTTACAGAGCTTTTTTCGGGCTTTGAGGGCGTATCGACGGAAGATGGGCAGAACCAATTCAAAATATTTTTTGACGGTACTGCGCACACTCACTTCATAAAGCTGTCAACTTCCGATAACGGTATAAGTATAACTCTTCACAGCAATAACAGCAACACGGAAAACCGTGATTATAAAAAAATATGCGGCAGTGATACAGGCAGCTATTTTTCGTACAGCTATGTTAAGACTGCATACGGAGCTGCATTTTCTGTATTAAGCTATACAAACGATAATACATACAGCGTGCCGGACGGATATATTCAGAACTTCTTTTCTGTATTTGAAGACGAGGACGGCAATACCGTAAACGGCTTTGTACATTCGTCTGCACCGAATGACGACACGGCAAGCTCAAATATTACCATTTGCACAAGTATGCACAGCACGCTTGAAAGTATAGATTCGTCAAAATGGTTTTTAGGTGCGGCGGCAAATCATACTCTGCTTTGCAATGTGTCAAGCTATACAAGAAATTTTGTTGCACCGAAGCTGTATAAAAAGCTGCAGACAGAGGGCAGTGTTTTCGGAAAAATAAGAGTAGGCGGAAAAACGCTGATTGCAGGCAGTCATCTTGCAATTGAGTATGCGGAAGTATAATTAAGGGGGAATGTTAAATGCCTGCACAGGTTTTAATTATGGGAATGCTTTTCAATTTGGGTTCAGCACCCGATTTCGGCAGTATTTATATGGTATCGAGAAATGCTGACAACGTAAACGAATACGGGCTTGATTCAGCCGATGTACAGAAGCTGTCGCTTATAACAAACTGCAATTACGGATCTACTGCATTGTGTGACGATACGGGCGGCTTATACCGTTACACAAAATCGGGCTGGGTACTTTTCGGTGCGGGGGAAGCTCTGAGTTAAAAGTGGAAAGTTGAAATTTTAATGTGGAAAGTTAAAAGCGGAAAGTGGAATTGTTAATGTGGAAAGTTGAAAGTGTTCGATGAAGTATCGCAAACAATCATTGCACATTGCACACTGCACATCGTACATCAAATTTCTTGTACGGTGATGTCTTTGTGCGAGAGGGTTTTCCTGTCTGCAAGGAATACAACATCTCTTTGACAGAATAAGTCGAAAGGAGCGATCGGTGCGGTAAACGGTATTCCGAAGCTTTCTTTTGAGCACAGTTCGACTAATAATATACAAAACAGCAGTATTATACCCCAAACGCCCCATATTCCGCCGACTATAAGGAAAAATGTTCTCAGTATCGACACAGGTGCGTATAAGTCGGGTATAACATAGGAGCATATTACGGTAAGTGCGACTATCATAAGAGTTGGTGCTCCGATAAAGCCCGAGTTTACGGCAGTATCGCCTATTACAAGACCGCCGATGATACTCACGGCATGACCGAGTGTTTTGGGAAGGCGCAAGCCTGCCTCACGCATGATCTCGTATATTCCCGTGAAAAGAAATACTTCGGTGAATACCGAGAACGGTGTCTGTGAAATGGATTCGGCGGTTTTGGTGAGCAATTGTCCGGGGAATAACTCCGGGTTAAAGGTTGCTGTCGCCACATAAAGACCGGGCAGAAAAACAGACAATATAAAAGAAATATATTTTAGAAGTCTTGCGCCGAATGCAAAATAGGGGCGGTTGGTGTAATCGTCAAAGGTCTGAAAGTTTTCTGCCATAAGGTGCGGCACATAAAGCACATTAGGAGTACCGTCAACGATAATGAGTATTCTGCCCTCACTGAGCTTTGCGCAGGCGGTGTCCGGTCGCTCGGTAGTACCCACACCGGAAAAAAGCAGACTGCCTTTGTCTTCAAGATATGAAGTAAGATAACCTGATCCGAAAAGAGTTGAAAGATCAGCTTTTTTTAAGCGTGATCTTACCTCGTTTAAAATATCCTCGCTTACAGTGCCGATAAGGTAACAAATACAAACGTCTGTCTGAGAAACACTGCCTATTGTCATTGTTTCAAATTTCAAGTCGGGGTTTTTGAATCTTCTTCGTATAAGAGATATATTCACCCTCAGCGGTTCTGCAAAGCCCTCTTTTGAACCTTTGGCAACTGCCTCTGTGTCGGGTTCTTCAACTCCTCGAAAAGCAAAGCCCTGCAAGCCTGCCGCAACGGCGCATGAATAACCGTTGACCAGAATACAGGCAAAACCCGACATAAGCTTTTGCGAGAGGTCAAAAAGCGTTTCGGTGCGTGTGTGGTCGCTGATAGTAATAATATCGCTTTCAAGCAATTGGAGAAGATCTTCTCCGCTGTAATTATCGTTACGGTAATCTGAGATCGGATTTGTAATGCTTGCCGCAAGAGTTTCTTTGTCAACAAGACCTTCCATTGTAAGTACGGCAATGTGTATTCTTGCGCCGTTAAGCTTTAAGCTCATATTTTTGACAGTGAGGTCTGATGAATTATGAAAAAGCAGCTTTATACTGTCAATGTTCCTGCAAATATCTTTATCGAGTTTTTTGTCGGTATGCTTATCGGGCGGCATTACAGGCGGAAGAAAATAATTTTTTGCTCTCTTTATTATATTGAACATCTGATACATCACCGCTGTTATTATTGGTATAATGGGCGGTATTATACATTAGGAATTGTCAAGAAATAAGTTGTGCAATTCAGGCGAAGAATAATTTGTTCTGTGTTAGGCGCAATACCGCAGGAATACTGACGTATTTCAAGGTATTGTAACGACACACAGGGCAAATTAGGCGAGCATGAAAGTGCAAGTTATTTCTTGACGATTCCTTAGGGAATAGGATTGTCCTTTAATTCGTCCAGGGTAAGAGCGTACGATTGTGCGAACTCCTCGATAAAAATATCAGCCTCGGGAATATTATAGCCTGCAATTGCCTTTGCTGTTGCGTCTTTGGCTTTTTTGAACTCATCATTTCCCATGCGTACCTCTTCTATACATTTGATGTATGCGGAGATCTTATCGGCAGCCTTTACAAGTCTTGATTCATATTCGTTGTTACCCTGTTCATAAAGCAAGGGTTCGTAAACACTTTGCATATCATCGGGCAGCAGGCGCACAAGCTCGCTTGCTGCTTTTTTTTCTATTTCTTTATACGTGCGGCGAATTTCTTCATTGTAATACTTTACGGGTGTAGGCATATCGCCTGTGATTATCTCAGTGCAGTCGTGAAAAAGTCCCATAACTGCAATGTGATCTGCATCTAAGTCTTTGCCTAAGCGAACATTGCCGATAGTTGCCAGACAATGTGCTATCATAGCAACTTCAAGGCTGTGTTCGCTTAAATTTTCGGTGCGTTTGTTGTTCATAAGTCCCCAGCGGTTAATATATTTCATTCTGAATATCATTGAGAAAAAACTGCTCATACTCAAAACCTCCTGTTTTTTCCGTTATTATATATTAATATATGTACTGAAATCGGTGCATTAAATAAACGACATAACTCTTGACCTAATGAACAATTTTTTAAAGTGGAATTTGGAAAGCAGACTGTGCAAAAACCAACAAATAAGTTTTCGGTCAAGCCTTTTTCAAAAGGCTTGCGGGGTTCTAAGGGGCAGCGGTCTCGCCTGCCGGCTCGGTCGGTGCTTCTGCTGCGCAGAGGTCTCCCCCGGAGACTCGCACCCCTTAGCCGCCGGAGGCACGCTCCAGCCCTTTTAGGGGTGAATTTAAAAAACATTCTAAATGACTGTTTTTGAATGAGGGGCATTTTGGC
>JAFOMO010000195.1 GCA_017418905.1 Clostridia bacterium
GGGGTGAATTTCAAAAACAGTCCTGCGGACTGTTTTTGGAAGAGGGGCATTTTGGCAGAAAATGCCCCTAAGTATGATTTTGAGCCAAAGTTCCCCCGCCGCTCCAAGGCGGCGCAGTAAGGCTTGACATAGAAGAACACTACTTTTTGCACAGTCTAAATTGAAAAAACCATCTTGACATTTTTATTGTTTTGGTGTAGTATAATAGTAATAAGAGTACTGCACAGTAAGCGGTTACTCCCGAATAGTGATGTTATAAGAAACACCGTCAATTTGGTCGATTGGGCGGTGTTTCTTATTTTATGTTAAATGATGTATAAATAGCTTTAAGCTTTTAGTATAACATAGCAAGAAGTAATTTCGCATTGAAAATAGGACGAGCTATCCCATTATATTATGATTATTATATCCGAATTTATTGACAAATGTAATTATATAGGTTAGAATAAAATTAAGGACTGAAAAATGTAGTTTTTCGGTTGTAAATGAAAGGGAGTGAAAAACCATTAACATAGATGATTTTTTAAGCCGTCTGAACGGTGTAAAGCGTGGCAGAGGCAACCAATTTACAGCGAGATGTCCTGCTCATGACGACAGACATTCAAGCCTCGGCATTACGCAGAGTACGGACGGAAAAATTTTACTTAACTGCTTTGCAGGGTGCAGCGCAGAGCAGATAGTTTCTTCTCTTGGCTTGAAATTAAGCGACCTTTTTGCCGAGCCGCTGAAACCACAGTACAGCAATAAGTATAACAAGCAACGCAATACACAGTACAATACGCAGTATACAAACACATCAAGCGGCGGTAAAGCTGTTGTGTACGATTATACCGACGAAAATGGAAATGCTGTCGTCAAAAAGCTGCGTTATCCGAACAAGGCTTTCTGTTGGCTGCATTTTAACCCTGAAACAAAGCAGTTCGACAAGGGCAGACCGACAAACATCAAACCTCTGCTTTACAATTCGTTCGACTGCAAAGCGTCCGATTGGCTCTATATAGTCGAGGGCGAAAAGGACGTTGATACTCTGAAACGATACAACAAAAAGGCAGTTTCTTTCCCCGACGGCTGCCGGAGCAAGTGGTACAGCGAATATGCGGAATACTTCCGCGGTAAGACTGTCGCTGTTATTCAGGATAACGACATACCCGGCAAGGAGTTTGCCGCACGCATAGCCGCAAAGCTTTATGAATGTGCTGACAGCGTGCGTATAATAGACTTAACGCAGATATGGGACAATATGCCCGAAAAGGCGGATATTACCGACTATCTGAACTCGCACCCCGATAATATGGACGCAGTATCACAGCTTGCGAATGATACTGCTGTCTGGACTCCCGTATTCGACAAGGGAAAGTATATCTGTCTTTCCGAGGTGACAAGCGAAAAAACGGAGTGGCTCTGGTATCCGTACATACCTTCGGGAAAGATAACTCTGTTGACCGCAGACCCCGGCACAGGCAAGACATTCTTCTCTCTGTACTTAGCGGCGCAGGTGTCAACAGGCAGAGCTTTTTTCGGCGAGCAGCTGTACAGAACGCCCGGCACGGTAGTATATCAGACCGCCGAGGACGGTATCTCCGACACGATAAAGCCCCGATTAACTCCAATGCAACCCGATTTTGACAATATATATGTATTCGATGAGTCGAAAGAAAGCTTAACATTATCCGATGAAAAAATAGAGAAAATTATGCAGGACCTTCACCCTAAGCTGATGATATTTGACCCTTTGCAAGCGTATCTCGGCGCTGAGGTGGATATGCACAGGGCAAACGAGGTGCGCCCCGTGTTGAGCAGGATAGCGCAGTTAGCCGAGAAGCATAAGTGCGCCGTTGTATTCATAATGCACAATAACAAGGGTATGCAGAATACTGCGCTTTATCGTGCGCTGGGTTCGATTGATATTCCTGCCGTTGCCCGGTCAATGCTTATGTTAGGCAAAGACCCCGATATTGAGAACGGTATTATACTATGTCACGAGAAGTCAAGTTTAGCCCGAAACGGGCGGAGTATAATGTTCGAGATAGACCCCGAACGGCACGGCATTGTATGGAACGGCTTCTCAGAGCTTACCGCAGACGATATTCTCACAGTGCGCAGAAGACCGCACACACGCCAAAGCGAGAAAAAAGACTGCGTAACCGAACACCTGCTTGAACTGTTCGGGAATGATGATTATATTGCAATATCGAAAATTGATGAGTTGTGTGAGTATTGTGAGTGCAGCAAACCAACCCTTTATAAAGCTCGTGAAGAACTGAAATTAAAATTCTTTTCGGCAGGATATGGGAAAGACAAAGTTACTTATTGGCTTTTACCGGAAACAGATATTCAAGAATTTAAACGAAGATTAAACATATACTCAACTGAAAATAATACAATATCGGATTACCTTTAACTCAACATTCCCTAAGAACAATTATTTATAATTTACTCTTGATAAAAACATAGGATTCAAGCCATTTTCTTCAAGAGTAAACACATTATTTTATACTTTAC
>JAFOMO010000020.1 GCA_017418905.1 Clostridia bacterium
ACACCCATAACACCGTCATAGTCGCAAGGAATATCTGCAACCTTTTTAACTTCGATTGCATTGTAATTGTCGTATGTTGGGTATTCTTCGGGAGAATACGACTTGTAGAGTATCAAATCTTCGTGTCGCTTTTGAATGTCGAGATTAGTAAACCAACATATATTTCCGAGATTTCGCCACAGCTTTCCTTTATCGTCTATAATATAGCCATTTGAGCGTAATTTTGATTTATCAGATAAGTCATAAAAATCAGGAATAGTATAATTATCCGGGACTGAAAAGAGTGTATGACCACTATGATAACCAAGCCACATTTTATTATCTTTCAGAAGTGGGAATATCTCTTTGTATGTGATAGCGTTTTGATTGCCGATTATGATAAACTTCTTGTTGTACTCAACGAGTTGCGCCACATACTCACGGAACAGCGAAAACGGCGGATTTGTAACTACAATATCGGCTTGTTTCAGCAGTTGAATACATTCGGCAGAGCGAAAGTCGCCATTGCCTTTAAGCAGCTTCGGTTTGCCGTTTACCGAGCGCAGCAGCAGATCAATGTCGGTCAGATCAACAGCTCCGTCGCCGTTTAAGTCCTTGACTTCCGTAATCTCGATTTTGTACGGCTTTCTGTCCGTTTCAGAGCCGACAACAATTTCATCACCGAATAGAGTTAATTGAGTGTAGATCACGGGAGAGCCAGCGTAGCAAGTGCAGATCAGTTTTTTCAATCCCAAGTGATTGAAATTGATTGCAAAGTATTTGAAAAAATTGCTTTCATAAGGATCGTCGCAATTACAAAATACGGTTTTTCCTTTGAAATGCTCCTTGTAATGTCGCAGTTCATTTTCTATATCGCTTAATTGTGTATAAAATTCGTCTTTTTTTGCTTTGTTGGCAGCCGATAAAGCCTTGTTATTATTTGCCATGGTGTTAACCTCTTTCTTGTAAGCGATATGTTTGATGTTAATAACAAATATTAACAATATGATTATATAATAATATAGCTTAGTAAGTTATTAATTTTTTGTAAATTATAGTGTGCTTTCTTTTAAAGTCAGTGATGATGAATATGAATTTATCAAGAAGATAGTCAAGCTTGCCGGCTCAAAAAAAATATCCTGCTATTTGCTGAAAATGCCAATAGCAGGAATGTTTTTTATGGTTATACAGGCAGTTTATCAAACTACAATATTTACAAGTCTGTTCTTGATAACGATTACCTTCTTAACAGGCTTATCTCCAACAGCATCCTTGATCTTATCAAGCGCAAGTGCGGCTTGCTTGATCTCGTCCTCTGTACTGCTTGCCGAAACCATCATTCTGTCTTTGATCTTTCCACAGATCTGCACAGCGACCTCGAACTCGTCAAGAGCTATTTTGCTTTCGTCAAATACAGGCCAGCTCTGGTTGAATAATGAGTACTCGTTGCCGATAGTTTCCCATAATTCTTCACCGTAGTGAGGTGCGAATATACCGATAAGCTTGATGAAGTTTTCAACAAGTGTGCGTTCAAATGCGCTGTTTCTGTTATTGCCCGACTGATATTTGCTTATAGCGTTTGAAAACTCCATAAGTCTTGCAATGGCTGTGTTGAAGTGGAATGCGTCAACATCATTTGTTACTGCTTTTATTGTCTTGTGCATAACACGCTCGGTGTCAGCATCCGATACAAGCTTTGCGCCGTCATCGCTTCGCTCTGTGAACGATTCAACAATACCTGTGAAACGTCTGAAGAAAGAAGAGATAGCCTCAATACCGCTGTCTTTCCATGCACCGCCTGCCGAATAGTCAAAGCCGAATGCAAGATATGTACGGAATACGTCCGAACCGTATTTGCTTACATACTCATCGGGTGCAACTGTATTACCTCGGCTCTTGCTCATTCTTGCTCCGTCGGGTCCGAAAATTACACCCTGATGTATTAGTGACGGATACGGCTCATCACCCTTTACATAGCCCATGTCACGAAGAGCCTTATATATAAATCTGCAATAGATAAGGTGCATTGCGGCATGCTCGATTCCACCTACATATTTATCAACAGGCATAAACTTGTTTACTGTATCTTCTCCGAAGGGTACATCATCTCTTGTGTTTTCGGGGTATCTGAGCTGATACCAGGAAGAACATACGAATGTATCAAGAGTATCGGTCTCTCTCTTAGCTTTCCTTCCGCAGCAGGGGCAAACCGTATTTACATAAGATTCGCATGATTTAAGCGGAGATTCACCCGTTGGCATAAACTCAACGTCATACGGAAGCTCAACAGGGAGCTGCTCCTCGGGAACTGTAACAACTCCGCAGTCGTCGCAGTATATAACAGGTATCGGGCAGCCCCGATAACGCTGACGGGATACAGACCAGTCTCTGAGTCTGTATGTGACCTTTTCACAGCCCATACCCATAGCGGCGAGATCTTCTGTCATAGCTTTTTTAGCCTCGGCAAAGCTCATGCCGTCATATTTGCCGCTGTTTATAAGCACGCCCTTTTCGCAGTAGGGGAGAGTTTCATCGCCTTCACCTGCTGTGATAACTCTGCTGATAGGCAGACCGAACTTTGTTGCAAACTCGAAATCTCTTTCATCATGAGCAGGAACAGCCATTACTGCGCCTGTGCCGTAGCTTGCTATTACATAGTCGCTTATCCATACCTGAACTGTTTTGCCTGTAAGGGGGTGTACAGCATAAGAGCCTGTGAATACACCTGTCTTTTCATACTCGGCAGATGTGCTTGAACGCTCGATCTCGTTCTTCTTCATTGCCTCTTTTATGTATGCCTCTACAGCATCTTTCTGTTCGGGTGTTGTGAGCTTGAGTGCAAGCTCCGATTCGGGAGCGAGTACAACATAAGAAAGACCCATTAATGTATCAACTCTTGTGGTGAATACTGTGATCTTCTCGTCTGAGTCAACAACATTGAACGAAACCTCTGTACCTGTACTTCTGCCGATCCAGTTTTTCTGAATAGCCTTAGTTCTTTCGGGCCAGTCGAGTTTATCGTGATCTCTGAGCAGCTCCTCTGCATAGTCTGTGATCTTGAAGAACCACTGACTCATTTTTCTCTGCTCAACTATGCTCTTGCATCTCTCGCAGATGCCGCCTGCTGCCTGCTCGTTTGCAAGAACTGTATTACACTTGGGACACCAGTTGACAAGTGCCTCTTTCTTGTATGCAAGACCGTGCTTGTAAAGCTGAATAAAAAGCCACTGAGTCCACTTATAGTAAGACGGATCGCACGTTTTTATCTCGTGTGACCAATCGTATGTGCAGCCGATAGACGCAAGCTGTTTCTCCATTGTGGCAATGTTTTCATTTGTGGAATCCTTCGGGTGTATGCCTGTTTTGATAGCATAGTTTTCAGCGGGCAGACCGAAAGCGTCAAAGCCCATCGGATGAAATACGTTATAGCCCTGCATGCGCTTCATACGTCCCCATGTATCGGGCAGGCTGTAATTCCACCAGTGACCCATGTGCAGCTTGCTTGCAGACGGATAAGAAAACATTTCAAGCAAATATATTTTCTCTTTATCTGAGTTTATATCGAAATGATAAAGATCAGTATCCTTCCATTTTGCCTGCCATTTTTCATCAATGCTTCTGTTGTAGCCTAACTTTTTCATAATATCCTCTCTTTTTCATAAGCCGCAGAAATACGGCGTACTTTAGTACAATAATTATCTCCGCTGATACGGAAACACAAAAGTATTATACCACATTTCAGAAAATCACGAAAGTATTACAGCACACAAAACTCAGACGGAAAATTTGTACAATTTGACTTTATACTAATATTTAATTATCTGATAGAAGTATTATACAACACCGCACAAGATGTATAGTGACTTCTCGTGCGGTAGATTTAGGGAAACACTGAATAAATCACGTCCTGCGGACTGAGCCCCCATTTCGTTTGCCTTTTGTCTCGCCTGTCGGCTCGGTCGGTGCTGTTGCCTGCGGCAACGTCTGCCCCCGGCAGACCGCACTCAAATCACTTGAAATACGTCAGTATTCCTGCGTGATTTTCGCACAATTTGCCTGAAAAAATTCTAAGCGATACGGGCACTCGATTTAATCAGTGTTTCCCCGGATAATTATTCATTGAGTAAATGAAGTGGCAATGGTTTTTTCGCATTCCTCGGGAGAATAAATAAATTCAAGCATTTTATCTTTGGTATAAAAGTATTTCGGTGGTTTTGGCGTTACGTCAAAATCAAACATATCTATAATGATAAGTTTGACCTTCATTCTCTGCGGAATTATACTCTTGATGTAAACGCTCACGGGCATACCGGGTTTAAGTCTCGGTTTTATTTCCGCAAGTCCTGCCAGATTTGGAGTTAGCTCAATAAAAGCACCGTAATCTTCAACACTGCGCACGATACCTGAAACGGTCTGACCCGGCTCAAACAGATCTGCGTTTTCCTGCCATGTGCCGAGAAGCTCTTTATGAGATAAACAGATCCTTCCGTCGTCGCTGCTTTTGACTACTGCTTTTATATTATCTCCGACAGAAAAACGTCTGCACGGATGATCTATCCTCGACACGGAAATTGAATCAATAGGCAGCAGAGAGGCAATTCCGCAGCCTATATCGGCAAAAGCACCGAATTGTTCAAGGTGCGTTATCTTTGCCGGGATAACGTCTCCGGGTATGAGCTTCATTACATAGTTATCCATACATCTCTGCTGGGCGAGCCGCCTTGACAGCAATGCAACGGGCGAGCCGTCGTTATCTCTTTCGAGGGCTGTAACAATAAAGCTAACAGGTCTGTTAACTCGTGATATGATCGCTATATCTCGGACTTTTCCCTCTTTGATACCCAAAGCACCCTCTTCACGGGGGATAATACCTTTTATACCGCCAATGTCAAGTATCATGTTATGAGCTGAGTCGCACAGGCTTACAGTAGATTCAAGTATTCTGCCCTCGTGCAAAGCCTCTGTTATACCCGAAAGATTTTTTAGGTATGATCTGTTGTCGTATGTTTCGAGGAGTCCACCCTCCGGAACAAATTGCATCATTTTCATGCATCCTTTCTTCATATGAAAAACTCCTGCTGAATTTATATGACGGACACACGGCAGAATATGCAAAAAAACTGCCGCAAAAAATGCGGCAGCGTAAAAGGTTTAGAAGTGCCTTTTATTTAACAAGTGTGACCTTAGCCATAACGGGGTTGTGATCGCTGTATTTAAACTGAGTGTCGATCGTCATTACCGTGTCAACGATCGTGTTTGGCGAACAGATGAAGCCGTCTATAACGTAATACTGCGTGTTCTCGCTTTCGGGGTCAAACGGTTCGTTTAAAAGTCGGGAAGAGGGTACAGAGTCATCTGTGCAGTATTTCCAGCCGCCTGTCAGCATACTTGTAGATATAACGGCAGGCTCAAAATATTCTGTGTTTTTAAGCGGATATTTGCTTGTATCGACAGAGGGGAGAACAGAGTTGAAATCACCGCCTGCGATAACATAATTGCCCTTTGAAAATTCTTTTTTCATCACTTCAACAAGCTTTTTATACTGAGCGGCTTTTCCCTCGCCCGAGGAGTCGTAAGCTTCAAGGTGAAGATTTATCAGAACAAGCTCCTTCTGACTGTCGGTAAGAGGTACACGCTCAACGAGCAGACAGCGTTTCATCTGGCAGGTGCGAACAGGCCAACTGAAAGCTACGGGCAGAGCGATTCTTTTTGCTGTGCTGTCTGTGTACAGACGGCTTATTGTCTGAATACCGGCGTTTACCATACCGATATGATCTGTAAAGGGGTAGGGGATATATTTAGTCTGAAAGTTTGTCGCATATGCGCTGTTGAACTCGGGAAAAGCTGTTGCAATGAGATTAGCCTCGTCAATATTATAAGAACGCTTAGAGTTTGTATCGACCTCCTGCAGGAAGTTGACATCTGCATTTGCGGCATAGATAGTATCAATTATACCTTCGACATTTGCTGTAATATTTTCGCTGCTCTCTGTGGTAACTGTTTTGCCGCCGTCCATAAAAAAGTCGTGGTTTGCGTCATCGGCACCGTAACCAATATTATATGTGAAAACGGAAATGGTATCACCGGGGGCTACCGGTTTTGTTGTGCTTCCGTAAACATTGACATCTTCAACATCAGCAGGGTTGTATTCATTGAGAGTCAGATATGTCAGCCCTGCGCCTGCTGCCAAAGCTGCCAGAAAAACAATTGTAAAAAAAGCTTTAAAAAACTTCTTCATTGTATGCATCCTTTCGGTGATTGTTGTACTTTTTTATTATACAAAAAATAACAGTCGAATGCAATAGAATTTTAAAAAAAGGGATACTTTTAATAAAAGTGGAGAGTGGAAAGTTGAAAGTTGAAATACGCGGTTATACATAATGTGACCAATAGTTTATTGCACGCGGTCAAAATCCTTACTATGTAATACTAAAGGTTTATGATGTTTAAAAAAAGCTTTGCAAGCGTTAATTCCACTTTCCGCTTTACACAAAAAATCCCCCGCTCTACCTGTAAAGGTAAAGCAGGGGAAGCTTAGTTTAATTCAAAACTAAATTGTTATTCTTCTTCATTGAGATAGGGAGTAATGTCGATCTCTTCGCCAACGTGGTTGTCGTCATGGAGCTTGATCGTGTATCTGAGTATCTCAAGTGCGTCACGGTTGTTCTCTCTGCCGTCAAAGTTAACTTCACCGAGTACAAACTGTACCTTTGAAAGCTTTTCAAGCTTCAAAAGACCTCTCTGGAGCAGCAAGCTGTCTTTAGCTGAGATCTTGTGATCCATGTTAACATCACCGATCTGCCAGAACTTCTCTGTATCAGTGTCATCTGTATCAGTGTCATCTGTGTCAGTGTCATCTGTGTCAGTGTCATCTGTGTCAGAATTATCTGTATCAGATGTATCTGTATCGCTTATAGGAACATCAGGTGATTCTTCGGAATCGGAGTCTTTGTCAGAGTTTCCGTTATCCGAATCGGAGTTCTTATCGTTAGGATCGCCGTTTTCATCGGAATCGGAGTCTTTGTCAGAGTTTCCGTTATCCGAATCGGAGTTCTTATCGTTAGGATCGCCGTTTTCACCGGAATCTGTATCTGATGTATCGGAGTTGTTATTATCGTCACTGTCGTCGGTATCAGAATTGTTCTTGTCGTCCGTGTCGGAGTTATTCTTGTCGTCAGTGTCTGTGTTTTCCTTATCGTCTGTATCTGATTCCTTATCTGTATCCTTGTCTGTCTCATTATCGGAATCGCTATTCTTGTCGGAATCGCTATTCTTGTCAGAATCGCTATTCTTGTCGGAATCGCTGTTCTTGTCGGAATCGCTGTTCTTGTCGGAATCGCTGTTCTTGTCGGAATCGCTGTTCTTGTCAGAATCGCTGTTCTTGTCGGAATCAGCAGGAGTGATCGTGAACGGCGTTTCAACGTCTGTGCCGTTGTAGTCAGGGTTGTCATCAATGTGAGCAACTACTACATAGTCACCGGGTTCCGAAGGAGCTTCATCAAGCGGATTTTCTTTATCCGAATCGGAAGCGTCATACCAATCGTATGTAATGTCAAACTCTTCGTCCTCGGGGAGATTCTGAACCTCTGTCTTCTTCTCTGCGTCCTCGCCGTCCTCTTCAAACTCATTGTCTGAATCTACTACAACGTCAACATCATCGGGGAGATCAGCTTTCTTGATAGTCCAGGGGAGATCGATCTCGCCATTCTTGTCTGTCGGGATAGGATCGCCGTTTTCATCTACAAACACATAGTTATCATCGGGCTTAACGCCGAGATCGTAATCGCCGGGCTTTGTTCCCTTTTCGTCGCCGTTTGTTGTGTAAGCGTCATCGGGTACTTCATAGGGGCTGTCGGGGTCTGCCGGATCTACAACGACCTTCGGTGAATGCTCGTCGCCGTCATATGTGAACTCATCGGGTTCAAGACCGATCACAAGAGGCATAGGATCAATTACATACTTGATAGGATCAAGCTCGCCGCCCTCGTAATTATCTGTGGGCTGTACTGTGGGAACTGCTGTATATTCGCCTGCGTCTGTCGGAGGCTCGTCAAGCGGTTTGCCGTCTGCGTCAAACCATTCGTATGTTACGTCATCGGGTGTAACGCCGTCGGGGAGGTTGTCTATTACAAGATCGTCCTCGTCAACAGGTTTGCCGTCAAATGTCTTGCCGCCGTCAACACCTGCAACGTCATCGGGGAGAGGAGCTTTCTTGATAGTCCAGGGAAGCTCAACTTCGCCGTCTTTGTCTGTCGGAAGCGGCTTGCCGTTATCGTCTACAAATACAAAGTTGTCGTCGGGCTTAACATCAAGCTTGTAATCGCCGGGCTTTGTACCCTTATCGTCGCCCTTTGTTGTGTATGCGTCCTCGGGTACTTCAAAAGTACTGTCGGGGTCTGCCGGGTCAACAACTACCTTCGGTGAATGCTCTTTGCCGTCATATGTGAACTCATCGGGTTCAAGACCTATTACAACAGGCAT
>JAFOMO010000196.1 GCA_017418905.1 Clostridia bacterium
ACGCAGTAAAGCCAATACCTAACACTGAAGATATGGTAATGACAAAAGACAAAAAACTGCAAAACGCTTTTTTTAATGATCTGTTCATTTGCTGATCTCCTTGTAAAAAATTATTACCTTAATTATACAACATCTGTCCGTCAATTGACAATATAAAAAATGTATGATAATAATATAAAAAAATGATAGTATTGATAGCTTTTATACTTTGATAATGGCAATGATAGAATTATTTTCTGAAATACCGATTTTTTGTTGCTTGTGCAACAGAGAATATTTTTTATATACGGTACAATAATAAGCATAGAAATAAACATAATACTAAACCGGAGGTAATGATATGGCAGAATTGAATGTTAGAAAAGCGGCTATAATAGGCTGCGGCTTTGTAGGTTCGGCGTCTGCTTTTGCACTTATGGAAAGCGGACTTTTTTCCGAGATCGTATTGATAGACGCAGACAAAAACAAGGCTGAGGGAGAGGCTCTCGATATTAGTCACGGACTTCCGTTTGCAAAGCCTATGCAGATATACGCAGGAGATTATGAAAATCTTTCAGACGCAGCCGTTATAATAGTAACTGCAGGTGCAGGGCAGAAGCCCGGAGAAACAAGGCTCGATCTTGTAAAGAAGAATGTAGGAATATTCAAGTCGATAATTCCGCAGATAGCCGAATATAACAAAGAGGGCATACTTCTGATAGTCGCAAATCCCGTTGATATACTCACTTATACTGCCGCAAAGCTCAGCGGTTTTCCGTCAAACAGAGTATTTGGTTCGGGTACAGTGCTTGACACTGCAAGACTGAAATATTTGCTGGGCGAGCATCTGGGCGTAGATAACAGAAGTGTCCACGCATTTATAATAGGTGAACATGGTGACAGCGAGATAGCAGCCTGGAGCAGTGCAAATGTTTCGGGAATACCTCTGAATAACTTCTGTGAAATGAGAGGCCATTATCATCATCTTGAAGCTATGAAACAAATAGCAGATGATGTAAAAAACAGCGCATATGAGATCATAGAGAAGAAAAAGGCAACATATTACGGAATAGCTATGTCAGTAAAGCGGATCTGCGAGGCTATTGTAAGAGATGAAAAGTCTATTTTGCCTATATCTACCATACAAACAGGCGAGAACGGCATTGACGGCGTTGCACTCAGTATGCCCGCTATTGTTGGCAAAAATGGTGTTGAAACCTTAGTGCCGATAGAACTGAACGAAGAAGAGAAGGCAAACCTTATAAAATCAGCTAAGACTCTCAAAGCAGTAATTGATGATGTTTTGAGCGATATTTGAAAGTAATATAATGTATAAAGAATAATGTATAAAGATCTCCCGAAAAAAACGGGAGATTTTTTTCAAAAAAGTGTTGACAAATCGGTTTTGATATTATATAATTGATAATAACAAAAGGATAATAACAGAAACGGAGGTTGAGATATGACAGAAAACGAGTTCTTGCAGGAATACGATATATCACAATTTGATCGTCCATCGGTTGCAGCGGATATTGTAGTACTTGCTATCAGAAACGAGTTAACCGATAATTACAGGCGAGAAGCAAATAAGAAGCTTTCAGTTCTCCTTGTCAAGCGATCAGATTACCCTTTTAAAGATCAATGGTCACTGCCGGGAGGTTTCTTGCTTCAAAATGAAACTCTTGAAGAGTGTGCTATTAGAAAGACTTTTGAAAAAACAGGTGTTCATCCTGTTTCTGTAATGCCCACAGGAGTTTTCAGCGAGCTTGACAGAGATCCGCGCACACGAGTAATATCAAATGCTTTTGTTTCGGTACTTACAGAAGATGTTGATATTCCATATAGCACAGGTACGAGAGAAACAAAATGGTTTGATGTTGAATTTACTAAAGAGAACGATACTTTTACTTTAATGCTCAGATCGAATGATATTACGATCAAAACCGTGATGAGTGAATCATCGCATAAATTCGGAGAATACCGATATAAATATATAAGCGGTGATAAGCTTGCTTTCGATCATTCTTTGATACTTTCTTCATCATTATCAACACTGAGGAAAAATGCAGACAATTATTATATTACACTTGATTTTCTTCCGGAAAAATTCACGCTTACACAATTTCAGAGCGTTCAGGAGGCGATTCAGAACAAACCGCAGATCACAGCGAATTTTCGCAGAAAAACAGAATCTTATGTAACACCAACAGATGAGTATATTACGGGTGCAGGTCACCGCCCCGCAAAGCTTTATACAAGAAAAGAAAAATAATTTCGGAGGTAACAGAAATGAAAAAGATACTTATAGCAGTAGATCTTCAGAATGACTTTATTGACGGTGCTTTAGGCACACATGAGGCTCTGGCTATTATAAATAATGCTGCAAAGAAGATCAGGGAGCATGACGGAATTATCTATGTAACGTATGATACACACTTTGAGAATTATTCAAATACTCTTGAAGGTAAAAACCTTCCCGTTGAACACTGCATTAAAGGCACAACGGGTTGGGAGTTGAACGAAAAAATTCAAAAGGCTTTGTCGGAAAAAGCATATACTCCTGTCGAAAAGGTAACTTTCGGTTCTGTTGATCTGCCTGATCTTATCAAAGCAGATACAAACGGCGAGCCTTTCGAGATAGAGCTTATAGGCTTGTGCACAGATATTTGCGTAGTATCTAACGCACTATTACTGAAAGCAAACTTCCCCGAGGTCAATGTAAGCGTTGACGCAAAGTGCTGCGCAGGCGTAACACCCGAGCTGCATAATGCCGCATTGAAAACTATGAGTTCGTGCCAGATCAAAATAAAGGAGTGATAAAAAATGCTGCTGCTAAACGGAAAAGCTGTAAACATAGGTCATTTCCCTGATAATACACTGCTTATAAAAGAGTATGTCAAAACAGATCATACAGAGGACCGAAAAGCTGTGATAACATGGAAATTTGAAAATAACGAGGAATTGTCTGCACTGATATTCCTTACAAAGCATTTAAAGTCTCACGGAGTTGAAAAAGTAACTCTCAATATGCCGTATATTCCGAACGCAAGGCAAGACAGAGTAAAATCAGATGAAGACGTGTTTACTCTCAAATATTTTGCAGAGGTAATAAACTGGCTTGGTTTTGACTGTGTAAAGGTATTAGACCCACACTCAAGCGTAAGCGAAGCTTTATTCGATCATCTGATAGTTTGTTCTTCAAAGCCTTTTGTTAATCAGGTTATAGAAAAAATTGCAGACCCCGAGCTTCTGCTGTTCTATCCCGATGAGGGCGCAATGAAACGATACAGCACATACACAGACAGACCTTATGCTTTCGGAATAAAAAAGCGAAACTGGCAAACAGGAAAAATAGAGGGGCTTGAAGTATCGGGATTCACCGAATATATCAGCGGCAGAAATGTATTAATAGTTGACGATCTGTGCAGCAAAGGCGGAACATTCATTCACAGCGCAAAAAAGCTTAAAGAATTAAATGCCGCTAAAATATATTTGTTTGTATCGCATTGTGAAAACACTATCCTTGAAGGTGAAGTATTATCAAGCGGACTTATCGAGAGGGTATATACAACAGACAGCCTGCTTACAAAAACGCATGAAAAAATAGAGGTGCTCAAAAATGAAGAATATTGATCCTATGCTGCTTATTGATTTTTATAAGGCAGTACACGCAGAGATGCTGCCTAAAGATATAACGAAATCCGTATCTTACTTTACACCGAGAATGAGCCGTGTAAAAATGTGGGATAAGGTAGTTATGTTCGGCTTGCAGGGCTTTATCAAAAAATACCTTATAGATTACTTTAACACAGAGTTTTTCAGCCGTGATTTTGACAGTGTTATCTCTGAGTATAAAAGAATAATGGATGCTGCCCTCGGTGCAGAGGCTTATAAGATAGAGAAGATCGAAAAGCTGCATAAATTGGGTTATCTGCCTATCGAGATAATATCTTTACCCGAGGGCGCAATGGTACCCATGCACGTTCCGATGTTTGGTATAACAAATACACATCCCGACTTTGCGTGGCTTCCGCAGTCTTTGGAGAGCTTCATTTCTGCCGAGAGCTGGCACCCGATGATCGCCGCAACCGTAGGTTATACATACAGACAGATTGTTAATAAATATTATGAACTTTCCTGTGACGATAATACTCTGCGTGCAAAGGCTTTGGGAGCTTTCGATTTCAGAGGTGAAGAGTGTACAGATTCCGCAATAAAAGCAGGCGCAGGCTGGTGCTTGTCATTTTTGAACACAGCAACAGTCCCCGTTATACCGTATCTTGAAAGATACTATAACTGCAATTGTACAAAAGAGCCTGTTGCGTTTGGCAGTCCCAGCACAGAACATTCGGTAATGTGCAGTAATTATGCAGTTGACGGTGACGAGGTAACTCTGCTTAAAAGACTGCTTACAGAGATATATCCTGACACGAGTTTTTCTGCGGTACTTGACTCCTACGATTATTGGAATATAATAGATAATGTACTTGTTACTATTAAAGATGAAATTCTTGCGCATAACGGCTGTATGCTGATGAGAGGCGATTCGGGCGACTGTGTA
Source organism: Clostridia bacterium (assembly GCA_017418905.1). Classification (GTDB taxonomy): domain Bacteria; phylum Bacillota; class Clostridia; order Oscillospirales; family Acutalibacteraceae; genus RUG592. The sequence continues at coordinate 4,541 of JAFOMO010000196.1, forward strand.
GAGGTGGTAACAAAGACAGTATTCAAGCTTTGGGATATTTTCGGCGGTACGATAAACAGCAAGGGTTATAAGGTATTGGACCCCCATGTAAAGGCTATTTACGGAGATTCGATCACGGTACAAAGATGTGAGCAGATATACAGAATACTCACCGAAAACGGCTTTGCTTGCTCAAATGTCGCTTTGGGAGTTGGTTCGTTCTCAATGCAGTGCATAGAAGAAGAGGGTATTCTGAAACCATTCACAAGAGATACATTTTCTTCCTGTATAAAAGCTACTTACTGCGAGATAGGCGGTAAGCCCTACCCGATATTCAAGAACCCGAAAGACGGCGGTTTCAAAAAATCGCAAAAGGGGTGCTGCATTGTCACAAAGGACGCAAACGGAGAGTATGTTTATACAGATGAGCATACATGGCAGCAGGCATGTGATCGTGAAGATAATTTGCTTGTGCCTGTATTCCGTGACGGAAAGATGCTGAAAGACCAAAGCCTGAGAGAAATAAGAGATATTTTGCATGGAGGAGAGTTCTGATGTTTGACGTAAAAACGCATACTGAGAAATGTGTCGAGTGGATAAGAGAATTTTTTGAAAAGAATGGTAAAGACTGCAATGCAGTACTCGGTATTTCCGGCGGAAAAGACAGCTCTGTTGCAGCGGCTCTTTGCGTTGAGGCTTTGGGTAAAGACAGAGTTATAGGTGTATTAATGCCAAACGGCGAACAGTTCGATATTTCCTGTTCGTATGACTTAGTAAATCATTTGGGTATAAAGCATTTTGCGGTAAATATAGGCGGTGCTGTTGAGGCATTAAAAGCAGCTATGCCCGACGGTTTTGACCTGTCTGTACAGTCGCTTACAAATCTTCCGCCAAGGATAAGAATGAGTACAGTTTATGCAATATCGCAGAGCTGCAACGGAAGAGTGGTAAACACCTGCAATTTGTCTGAGGATTGGGTAGGCTATTCGACAAGATACGGCGATTCCGTAGGAGATTTCAGCCCTTTGAGTAAATTTACCGTTAACGAGGTAAAGCAGATAGGAAGGTATCTGGGACTTCCCGAACACCTTATAGAGAAGCCGCCTATTGACGGTCTTTGCGGAAAAACAGACGAAGATAATTTAGGCTTTACTTATGCTGTTCTTGACAGATATATCAGAACAGGCGAGATTGACGATCCTGCAATAAAAGCAAAAATAGATTCTATGCATGAGAAAAATAAGTTTAAGCTTGAGTTGATGCCTATTTTTGACCCCGAAATATAATAATACGAAAAAATACAAAAAACAATCGTCACCTTATTGACAAATTATAGGGTGACGATTTATAATTATCCTGTAAATAATTTATGAAGGCAGTGATATTATGAACAATCAAAAATTCAACAGCGGAATAATGACCATTACAGCAGCGGCAATGTCTGCTGCACTGATAACGGTGTGTTCATGGATAAGCATACCGGCACTGGGACCTTTTGTTCCTTTCACACTACAGACATTTGCGGTTTTTGTAATCGCCGGACTTTTTGATCTTAAAACCGGATTTATCTCCATAATGGTATATTTATTTATGGGTGCAGTTGGAGTTCCCGTATTTTCGGGCTTTAAAAGCGGATTTGCAGCAATAACGGGACCCACGGGCGGTTATTTGGTTGGCTTTTTATTTATGATCGTGACAATATGCTTGTTCAAAAAGATCAAAAGTAAAAGCATTGTATATTTGATAATAGGTATGAGCATTGGTCTTGTACTGTGTTATATATTTGGTACGATATGGTTTTATTGTGTATTTGCACATAACGGAGATTCAAAAAGTTTTATAAGTATTCTAAGTATTTGCGTGATACCATTTATAATACCCGATATACTAAAAATGACAGCCGCAGTTATTTTGGTAAGCAGAGTTTACTCACCTCTTAAAAAAATGGGTTTTGTAAAAGCATAAAATAGATAACAGCACTTGTGAAAATATTATTCTAATTGACCAACTTGCAGATAAAAGAAAAAAGTTAGTTGTATTTTGTAGAGAAACGTGGTATAATGCAATTTAGAATTTGTGGGGCGGTATAATACCTTTTTTGTTTGAAAAAGGCTTTATAAATGCCCGAGTAGGAGTTCTTATGTCTGTATATGTTTCAAAGAGTCTTGAAGATACTGCTTTGTTGGGCAGAAAAATAGCAAAAAAAATAAAAGACAATGACATTATTGCTTATTTCGGCAGAATGGGTATGGGCAAGACTACGCTTACAAGAAGTATTGTAGAAGCTATGGGCGGCGGCGACTGCGTTTCGAGTCCGACCTTTGCTATTGTCAACGAGTATCACGGGAAATGCAGTATTTACCACTTTGATATGTATCGTGTAAATAATTGGGACGATCTGTATTCAACGGGTTTTTTCGATTATATAGATAACGGTCTTATTATAATAGAGTGGAGCGAGAATATAGAGAATGCATTGCCCGATAATATTATCAGAATAAGTATATCTCACGGCAATGACGAAAACGAAAGAATATTTGAAATAGAGGGTCTGGATATATGAAGATATTTGCTGTTGATACATCTGCAAAATCTGCATCTGCTGCAATAGTAGAAGACGGAATAATAAAAGGCGAATTTTTTATCAATACCATGCTCACTCACAGCGAAACGCTCATGCCTATAACAGAACTGCTCTTCAAAAGTACAAAATGCGAGCTTAAAGATATTGATGTATTCGCTGTAAACAACGGTCCCGGCTCTTTTACCGGTTTAAGGATCGGAATTGCTGCCGTAAAGGGAATGGCTTATGCAATGAATAAACCGTGTGCAGGTGTTTCTACGCTTGAATCTATGGCGTACAATTTCTCTGATGAAGGATCAGTGATTTGTTCCGTAATGGACGCAAGATGTTCTCAGGTGTATAATGCTTTGTTTGAGATCAGTAACAAAGATGTGATACGCTTGTGCGATGATCGTGCGCTGAGTATTGCAGAGCTTACAGAAGAAATAAAAAAGCTTGACAAAAAAGTGATGCTTGTGGGTGATGGAGCAGAATTATGCTTTTCTGCAATGAAAAACGAGATAGATAATATTTCACTCGCTCCGCAGAATGTGCGTTTTCAAAGAGCGTCATCAACTGCTTTTGCCGCAGTTAAAGCGATAAATAACGGAAATTGTGTAGGCGCAGAAAGACTTATGCCGAAATATTTAAGACTTCCGCAGGCACAAAGAGAATTAATGGCTAAACAAAAATTAAAGTAGAGGAGTATGTATTATGATAGCTTTAGGTGCAGATCACGGAGGATATAACCTCAAAGAGGCGATTATCGAGTACTTAAAAGAAAAGAATGTTGAATATACAGATTACGGCTGTTATTCCGAAGAATCGGTAGATTATGCCGTATATGCAAAACAGGTTGCTGATGCTGTTGTATCAGGCAAGGCAGAAAAAGGTATTCTTTGCTGCGGTACGGGAATAGGTATATCTATAGCCGCAAATAAAGTAAAGGGTATCAGAGCCGCAGTAGTTACAAATGAGTTTTGCGCAGAAATGACAAGACGTCATAACGACGCAAATATTCTTGCAATGGGCGGCAGAGTTATCGACCCTCAGACTGCCGTAAAGCTTGCCGACATTTTCCTCAACACAGAGTTTGAAGGCGGCAGACATCAAAGAAGAATAGATCAGATCACAAAGATCGAAAACGGAGAAGATCTGTAAATAATTTGACCCACTAAAAGAGAAGATCAGGTACAGTGCTAAACAAAAGTACATTGATTTTCTTGAATAAATAGTGGGTTTTTTCTTTATTGGTAATAAGTAGTAAAAAAAGTGCTTGTGTTATTTCGTTATTTCTGTTTAATTTGAAGATTTTTTGAAAAAATCAAGTTAGTTGTTGTTTTATCTGAAAAAATGTGTTATTATATATTTGTTTGTGTAATAGGAGAAAAAATAGAATCAATTATGGAATCGAGGATTTGCTGATGATAAAAAAATGGTTCAATTCTTTGTTTATTGAAGAAACTAATAATACCTTTATCCAGTTTTTCAGAAGTGTTTTTGTCGGCGGTGTGGCAACGATTGCCGATATGGGCATATTAATGCTTTGTAAAGAGCTTTTCCATATGTCAGAAAGTCTTTCAGCCGTTTTCGGTTTTATTGCCGGACTGGCTGTTAACTATATTATTTCCACGTTTTGGGTATTTGCAAAGGCTAAAGTCAAAAACAGAATGTTTGATTTCATAGCCTTTGGAGTAATAGGTGTGATAGGACTCGGCTTAACTCAGCTGATCAT
>JAFOMO010000197.1 GCA_017418905.1 Clostridia bacterium
GAAATGCGCTGCTTTTATGATAATGTATTTATTGCGCAGCCGATTACCTGTTAAAAATGAAACTATTTTCAATGTGCAATGTGCAAAGCAATGTGCAATGAGCAATGCAGACTGTACAAAAACCTATATCAATGTAAATGATATTACAAATATTTATTTAAAGATTACGATTTTTTGCTATACTCTCTCCGTCAAAGAGAGAGGCTTAGGTTTTATGCGGCTTTTTAGCCCCCTTTGAGGGAGGGAGTATATACAAGTACTTTGTGACAGATGAGTTTTTGCACAGTCTGAATATACAATGGTTGCTTGCAAAATTTTATGAATATCATTAACCATTAGTACAACAAAGTATAAACTTTATTCGCATGCAATAAACTTTTGATTTTATTGTGTATAAGCGCATTATTGCGTGCAGGCGCACGCCTGCCGCATATTTCCACTTTCCACCTTCCACTCTCCACTTTTTATATAGAATTGTCATTGACAAATGGTTGACATTCGTTGAAAATAATGTCAACATTTGTTATTATTATACTGAGGGCACTTCTAAAAAGCTTCTTGCCGCTCATTGGCAACGGTCAATTGCAGAGTTTTTTAGAAGTGCCCTTTTATATGGTTTTTATGTGAAATAGTTTTTGATATGCCGTTAAGAATGAGGTTATGATTAGGGAAACTAATATCTCAACTCTTAACTCTCAACTCTAAAAATAGGGGTGGTTGTTTTTATGTTAAGTGAGAAAATGAGCTTTCTTATCAAATTCTTGGGAACAAGCAATAAAGAGATAGCCTCATATGCCAATTGTTCTCCGAGTAATTTCAGCAGATTAAAAAGCGGAAAAAGAGATATTAAGAATGACAGCGTTACAGTTTACAGATTTTCAAGAGGGGTATATTTGTATTCTGCCCACAACTCTAAGTTAGAACATTTGTGTGATGTTATACATTGCACTAATACCACTGAAAAAGAGGTAGTACCGAAAATTTGTGAGTGGCTTTTTCAAGAAACTACCTTTACCGAAGGTGAATTGTCAAAAGACGTTTCTCCGATAATATTCGGTCAAAGGGTAAAACAGCTAATGTTTTTGGTTAAAATTTCAAGCAGCAAGCTCAGCAAAAAGCTGAATGTCGATCCGTCATATATCAGCCGTATGAGAAACGGCGAGAGAATACCAAAGTACAATTCAAAAATAATATCAAAATTCTGTAAGTATATTGTAAGTATGGTTAGCGAACAGGGCAAGCTTCAAGAGCTAAACAAGATAACCGAAATGGAGCTTGACGCATACAGCGAGTGTGAGGTAACAGAGGTAGTAAAGAATTATCTCTATTCTGTAAGATTTCCCGATGTTATGTTTCCTGTCAAAGAATATCTTGACGGTATAAACGGGCAGATCTTCAAATATACCGATAAAATGCCCCAAAAAGATCTTTATATGTATAACGAGCTGTTAAACGATACCGCAATAAAATATACAGGCAAAGAGGGCTTGCAGAGAGCAACTCTCAGACTGCTTGCAAATGCGGCGGAAGAGGGAGAAAAAGAGCTGTTGTTATATTCCGATCAGAATATGAATTGGCTTTGCGGCGATTATAAAGACCGGTGGCTTTGCTTTATGTGGGAGTGTATAAAAAAGGGTGTAAAGATAACCATAATACATAATCTCGCACGTTCGGCAAATGAGCTTTCATATGCCTTGCGGTTATGGTTTCCCGTTTATCTTACAGGTATGGTAAGGTCATATTACTTTGAAGCGTCACATAGATCACACTTTTCAAATACTATGTTCATAAACAGCGGAAGCTCCTGCGTTGAAGGACGCTGCGTAAGGGGAATGGAAGAAAATGCCGACTATTTCTATAATACCGACATAGACCGTGTGAGCAAAATCAGAGATGAATTTCTTGTGTTGCTGAAAGAGTGCAAGCCGCTTGTAATCACAGATGCCGATAAGCTTGAAAAAGAGAATTTAGAGCGTTGTATATACGGTGATCTGAATATTATGGTAACAGATAAAAGCGTAAAAATAGAAAGCGTCGAAAACCCGAAGGTGAAATTTGCTTTCGATCATCCCGTTATCTGCAAGGCGTTTACCGAGTTTGTAAAAAACATGAACAAAAAATAAACAAAAAAACTACGGAGCCGAAAAGCTCCGTTTTTTTGTGTGTATTATATCTCGTCAAGCAGACATACCGCATGAGCTGCAATGCCTTCAAGATTACCCGTAAAGCCTAATTTTTCTTCTGTTGTTGCTTTTACGCTTATACGGCTTATATCAACACCGCAGGCATTTGCGATATTCTCTCTCATCTGCGGAATATATGGTTTAAGCTTTGGTTTCTGCGCAATAACGGTTGAATCTATATTGCCTATCTTGTAACCGTTTTCTTTGATTATACGGCAGACCTCACACAAAAGCTTAATGCTGTCTGCGCCCTCGTAAGCAGGGTCATTGTCGGGAAAATGCGTTCCTATATCGCCCAGCGCACATGCACCGAGTAATGCGTCCATTATCGCATGAAGAAGAACATCTGCGTCCGAGTGCCCCAGAAGCCCCGTTTCATGCGGAATATCCACACCGCCTATAATAAGCCTTCTGCCTGTTGTCAAGCGGTGTACGTCATAGCCGTGACCTATTCTCATTGTATTCAACTCTCCTTTCCGGAAGATAACGATTCCGCAATAACAATATCCTCCGGAGTAGTTATCTTTATATTTACATAGCTGCCGAGTGTAATGTGAACGCTTTCGCCAATGCTTTCCAAAAGACGGCAGTCGTCAGTAAACTCCTGTTTGTTCTGTAAAGCGGTATTATACGCTTGTACATACTTATCCTTGAAAAAGACCTGCGGAGTTTGTACCGCAAAGAGCTTTTCTCTCGGGGGAGTGTCGATAACTGTACTGTCTTCAACTATTTTTATTGTATCCTTTACGGGTACTGCAAGCGTAGAAGCACCGTATTTTTCTGCGTCCTCTATTACCGAACATATTTCTTTGACAGAAACAAGTGGTCTTGCGCCGTCATGAATGACCAGAAGAGAACAGTCCGCACTTGTAACACACACACCGTTATATACAGACTGTTGTCTTGTTGCGCCGCCTTCTGTTACCGTATAATTCGGGAACATCTCCTCAAAAACGGCTTTCTCTTTTTGGGGGCATACAATAATTATTTCGTCGATATACCCGCACTCTTCAAATTTTTGTACGGTATGTTCGATAACGGTTTTGCCGCCTATCTTCAAAAGCTGTTTGCTTATGCCTGCGCCCATTCTCACAGAAGCACCTGCGCCTGCGATAATAGCCGAAACACGCATATCTTTATACATAAAAATCAACCTCTTTCCACTTTCCGCTTTCCACTTTCCACTTTCAGACTGTGCAAAAACCAACAATTTAGTTTTCGGTCAAGCCTTTTTCAAAAGGCTTGCGGGGTGCAGGGGCAGAGCCCCGCCCGCCGGAGGCACGCTCCAGCCCTTTTAGGGGTGAATTTCAAAAACAGTCCTGCGGACTGTTTTTGGAAGAGGGGCATTTTGGCAGAAA
>JAFOMO010000198.1 GCA_017418905.1 Clostridia bacterium
AAGTAGTGTTCTTCTATGTCAAGCCTTACTGCGCCGCCTTGGAGCGGCGGGGCGACTTTTGCCTAAAATCATACTTAGGGGCATTTTCTGCCAAAATGCCCCTCTTCCAAAAACAGTCCTGCGGACTGTTTTTGAAATTCACCCCTAAAAGGGCTGGAGTGCGCCTGCGGCGATTGTGGGGACGCTGTCCCCACACCCCTGCAAGCCTTTTGAAAAAGGCTTGACCGAAAACTTATTTGTTGGTTTTTGCACGGTCTGAATTGGCAATACAAAATAAAAATCTTATTCGCCGTCCTGCAGGCTGCCCTGACTTTCGGCTTTGAGATATGCGTTGATAAATCCGTCGATCTCTCCGTCCATTACGCCTGTAATATTCGCTGATTCAAACTTTGTTCTGTGGTCTTTGACAAGAGTGTATGGCATAAATACATAAGAACGTATCTGACTGCCCCATGTGATCTCTTTCTGAACGCCTTTAATGTCTTCGATTTTTTCAAGGTGTTCCTTCTCTTTTATCTCGACAAGCTTTGAGATAAGCATTTTCATTGCTATTTCTCGGTTCTGGAACTGATTTCTTTCTACCTGTGATGAAACTACTATACCTGTCGGGATATGAGTAAGACGAACAGCAGATGAAGTTTTGTTTACCTTCTGACCGCCTGCGCCGCTCGATCTGTAAACGTCCATCTGAATATCCTCGGGGGGAATAGTTATGCTTACGTCCTTTTCTATCTCGGGCATTACTTCAAGAGATGCAAAAGAAGTTTGTCTTCTGCCGGACGCATCAAAAGGCGAAATTCTGACTAATCTGTGTACGCCTGCCTCGCTCTTTAAGTAGCCGTACGCATTTTCTCCCTCAACAAGCAACACTGCGCTTTTAAGTCCTGCTGTATCGCCGTCAAGATAATCTATTGTTTTTACCTTAAAGTTATGCTTTTCTGCCCAGCGGCCGTACATTCTGAAAAGCATTTCTGCCCAGTCCTGAGCCTCTGTTCCGCCGCTGCCTGCATGGAATGTGAGAATTGCATTGTTGTTGTCATATTCGCCTGTAAGCAAGGTTGACAAACGCTGTGCTTCCAGGTTCGATTTTAAGCTTTCGTACTCAGACTGAGCCTCTTCGAGAATAGAGAGATCCTCTTCTTCGTCGCCCATTTCTATCAGAGCAAGAGTATCATCATAAGCTGCAAGCAGTTTGTTGTAGCTTTCAACTTTATTTTTTAGTGTACCGGTACGCTGAAGTATTTTCTGTGATTCTTCCGGATCGTCCCAAAAGCCCGGTTCTGCGGCTTTATATTCAAGCTGTTCTATTTCGGATTCACACGCTTTAAGTCCCAAAGCGTCTGCAAGATCCTTTATATCGGGAAGAAGCTGTTCGACTGCAAGCCTTAATTCTTCAAATTGTATCATATACTTATTACCTCTCAACTTTTTATTCCACTGTTTATTATATTATGTTACAGACAAAAAGTAAAGAATTATTTTTTCTTATTTTAGTGATGAAATCAACTTTAAGAATTTCTTATCGTTCATCTGTTCGTTTGTCACATATTCTCCGTTATAGAACAGTGCGTATGTTGTAACGGGTGTCGGAGCGTTTTGTGCGTCCTCTTTTGTATTCAAATGAATGGCTTTAAATTCGATATTATTTTCTTTAGCCGTATTCTCCAATATCGGCACATACTTTGCATTGAACGGGCATTGACT
>JAFOMO010000199.1 GCA_017418905.1 Clostridia bacterium
CGAAGGCCACGAGGGTCAGATGGGCGCAGCAGCAAGAGACGATGAGGCTGAAGAAGCAGAAGAAGAGCCGGCAAAGCCGACACTCGCTAAGGAGTAATATAAAAAAACTATGCCTGAGTGGGATACCGTGTATCCTGCTCGGCAATTTGATTAAATCATAACTATTTTAAATATATCGGAGGTTGAATACAATGGCATTTACAGCTAAAGATGTAAAGGTACTCAGAGAGAGAACAGGCTGCGGTATGATGGACTGTAAAAAGGCTCTTACAGAGGCTAACGGTGATATGGACGCAGCTATTGATATATTGAGAGAGCAGGGTCTTGCAAAGGCAGCTAAGAAGGCAAGCAGAATTGCTGCCGAGGGCGTAGCTTATGCAGTAACAAACGCAGCAGGCAATGCTGGCGTTGTTATCGAGGTTAACGCAGAAACAGACTTCGTTGCAAAGAACGCAGATTTCCAGGCATTTGTAAAGACACTTGCAGATACAGTTATGGCAGAGAGTCCGGCAGATGTTGACGCTCTTGCACAGTGCAAGGCTTCAGGCACAGACGTTCTTGTTGCCGATCTCCTTCAGGAGAAGATCCAGACTATCGGTGAGAACATCAAGATCAGACGTTTTGTTAAGTATGACGGTCCCTGCGTAGCTTACGTTCATGCAGGCGGCAAGATCGGTGTTCTTGTTGGCTTTGACACAACAGTTGATCCTGCAAAGGCAGACTTTGTTGCTTACGGCAAAGACGTTGCAATGCAGATCGCAGCTCTTAACACTCAGTACCTTGACGAGAAAGACGTTCCTGCAGAGGTTATCGAGCACGAGAAAGAGATCATGATCGCTCAGATGAAGCAGGATCCCAAAATGGCTAACAAGCCCGAGCAGGTTCTTGCAAAGATCGTTGAAGGTAAAGTTGGCAAGTTCTACAAGGAAAACTGCCTTGTTGACCAGGAGTTTGTTAAGGACAATTCTCTTACAGTCAAGGCTTACACAGCAAACTGCGCTAAGGCACTTGGCGGTGACATCAAGATCACAAAGTTTGTTCGTTTTGAAAAGGGCGAAGGTCTTGAAAAGCGTCAGGATGATTTCGCAGCAGAAGTTGCAAGCATGGTAAAATAATTTATTGAAAATATTTAAGAATATAGAGCTGTACAGTTTGGCTGTGCAGCTCTTTTTGTTTTACTAATCGTTGACAATATAACAAAAAAATGTTATAATATTAAAAAATTTTATTAACTGTTTAACTAATACTGCTCCCTGATTAAAATCTTTAAGTCTTTTCGGTCTGATTTCCGCAATATGTCGTCATCGACCTTGAAATACGTCAGTAGGTCTCGCCTGCCGGCTCGGTCGGTGCTTCTGCCTTCGGCAGAGGTCTCCACCGGAGACCCGCACCCTGCGGCCTCTTCCTCGTCTTGCGAAAACCATCCTCGAAAATCCTATTAAAGCTTTTAATCAGAGATCAGTATAAACAATGAGAGGAGTACACAATGAAAAAATTATTATCTATCGTTTTATCGGGACTGCTGTTAATGTCATGTGTGTGTTTGCCTGTTGATGCGCTTGCCTCTGACACAGCGGAATGGTCAGGTTTTTCTCAGGCTGAGCCATCGGCACTGCAAGAATACGGTGACTTTAAATACACCATAAATGCCGACCGTGATATTGTTACGATAATATCTTATCAAGGAACTGATGAAAATGTTACAGTTCCTTCCGAAATCGAGTCAGTGCCTGTAAAAATAATTGCAAGAAGTGCTTTCCATAATAATGAAAGTTTAAAGATTGTTGTTTTACCGGATACCATTATGACCATTAAAGACGAATGCTTTTTAGGGTGCAGTAATCTTGAAAGCATAAATTTCCCCGAAGGGCTTGTTGAAATAGGTTCGGACGCATTTGTTAACTGCACATCGCTTAATAATGTAGAATTGCCAAAAAGCCTGGAGGTTTTCCCGATCGGTGGTTTTGCGTTTTGCACCGGCTTGACAAACCTGTCTGTCGATCCCGAAAATGAGCATTATTATTCCGAAAACAATGCTGTTTATACAAAAGACAAGACTGTTCTTTGTCAGTGCGCAGCAGGTATGAGCGGCGAGTTTGATATTCTTGATTCTGTTAAATTGGTTGCAGCAAAAAGCTGTGCCGGCTGTCAGAACCTTACGTCAGTTGACTTCTCGGAGAACCTGGAAGAAATAGGGGAATATGCCTTTTTCCGTTGTACTTCATTGTCAAGCATTGTTTTTCATGAAGGTCTCAAGCGTATCGGTGATCTTGTATTTATTTTTTGCGAGCAGCTTTCAAGCGTTGATTTGCCTGATTCTATTGAAATGTTGGGTGAGCTTACTTTTTCACACATCGATTCGCTTACAGGCGAGATACGTATTCCTAAAAACTTAACATATATCGGAAGAGCCGCCTTTATATATACATCTGTTTCCGCATATGAGGCTGATCCCGAAAATCCTGTATATACAACGGTTGACGGTACTTTGTTCACTAAAGATATGAGAACCTTAGTCAGTTATCCGGGCGGCAGAAGCGGTGATTATGTAATACCCGAAACTGTTACAAGAATAGAGGACAATGCCTTTACAGGTTCTAAAGGACTTACGAGTGTAGTTATTTCTGATAATGTTACATATGTCGGTGATGTTTCTTTTGTTGACTGCTCATCCTTGAGTAACGTGACATTCGGCAAAAGTGTTGAATATATAGGATCATCTTCATTTTCTTCAACAGCTATAAAAGAACTTCAATTACCCGCTTCTCTTAAAGAGATCGCTCCTTATGCATTCTTTGATTGCACAGGACTGACAGAGGTGGTCGTCCCCCGAGGTGTAACAAGTCTTTCCGAAAGAGTTTTTTCCGATTGTACCAACTTAAAGAAAGTAACCTTATATGAAACAGTCACCTATATAAACGGAACCGCATTTGGTGAAAATTATTGGCTGACCATTTTCGGTTATAGTGGAACATACGCAGAAGAATTTGCATTGGCGCATAATTATACTTTTGTAAGCTTAGGCGATATTCCTGTTATCGACACCGATACAGAGAGCGATACTGATACATCTGAGATCGAAACAAACGATGAACCCGAATTGTACGGTGATGTAAACAATGACGGAAAAGTAACAGCAAAGGATTCTATGACCGTACAAAGATATGCTGTCAAGCTTGCAGACCTCACAGACGAACAATTTAAGGCTGCAGATGTGGATAAAGACAACAAGGTTACATCAAAAGACGCTTTGTATATATTGCGCTGTTCAATCAATCTTGAAGTGTTGCCTATAAATTAATAAAATTTATAGTTTTTCGCAGACAGTCAAAAAGGCTGTCTGCATTTTTGCCGTATACGTATACAATAAGAAAATATTGCCTATACTTCTTTCAAAAAGAACGGAGGAATAGTATAATGTTATACAGAGGCAGTAAATACATCGGTTCAAAAAGATTTATATTTATTTTTCGTGCGGTACTCAGCAGCTTTTTGATATGCTGTATGCTGTCATTAACAAAACTTGACGCACAGTCACGCTGTATCGCAGACAGTGTTGTAAGACTTCATATACTTGCAAATTCAGACAGTGAAGAAGATCAGCAATTAAAGCTTGATGTACGAAATATGGTACAAGACCTGTGCTATAATATGTATGAAAACGTACAAAGCCGCAGCGAAGCGGAGACGATCATTGAAGAACGGCTGCCTTTTATTATCGGCTCTGTTCGTGAAGAGATCAGAAAAAAAGGCTATGATTATGATGTAAGCGGCGAGCTTGTCGATATGTATTTTACTAACCGCACCTACGACAATATTACACTGCCTGCGGGGTACTATCATGCTTTGCGTATTACCATAGGCGAGGGAAAAGGTCATAATTGGTGGTGCGTAATGTATCCGCCGATATGCATAAGCTGTGCGGAGAAACGTGCGGATATATCGGATGTATTGGACGAAAACACAACAAAGCTTGTTACAGACAGCTCGTATAAGTATGATTTTAAGGTGTATGAGCTATATCGAAATTTTATTGAAAGAATAAAGGAGTGATAATATGCTGTATTTTGTTCAGGGCAGAAGCGGTACGGGAAAAACTCATTATACCGCAAATGTACTTGCGGAAAAAGCAAGACAGGGCAGCAATAAGCTGTTGTGGCTTATACCCGAACAAAGTTCTTTTGAAAGCGAAACAATGTTTCTTAAGCTTTTGGGACCGTCAATTTGCAGAAATATCAGCGTAATGTCTTTTACAAGACTGTATGACATGGTAATGCGTCTAACAGGCGGCTTTGCAGGAACGCCGATTGACGATGGTGCGAGAAAAATCATAATGTCGCTTGCAATCGAAGATTGTGCCTATGACCTCAATTTATATAAAAAACAGGCAGGCAAGCCTCAGCTTACAGATCTTATGATAAATGCCGTAAAAGAATTTAAAACGTGTGGTATTTCTACAAAGAGGCTGAGAGAGCAGTCTGCAAAAAATAAAGACACAGACCTTTCCGAAAAGCTTCGCGACGTAAGTTTGATATACGATTTTTATGATGCACATCTTGAAGGCAGTAATATAGATCCACTCGATAACAACGCACGTCTTGAAAAGCGTATCGAAGATACTTGTTTTTTTGACGGGTATACAGTTGCTGTTGACGGATTTTCGGGTTTTACCGCCCAAGAAATGAAAATTCTTATGCTTATAATGAAACAGTCAAAGGATTTTTACATGACATTTTCTCTTGACTCCAAAAAAGAAGACGAGCTGTTTTACAGTGCAAATAAAACTCTTTTGCAGATCAAGGAAAAAGCAAAAGACTACAATATCGAAATTGCGCCGGTAATAAAGCTTTGCGAAAATCACAGGATAAAAAACAGCGATATAAGCTTTCTGGAAGAAAATATCTACCGCATTGATTCAAAGGTGTATGATAAAGCATCTGACGGCGGTATAACTCTTTGCGAAGCTTCCAATATTTTTGAAGAATGCAGCTATATCGCAGATAAAATATACGGTATGGCAGTAAGCGGCGAGTGCCGTTACAAAGATATAGCAGTAGTATTCAGAAACAGCGGCGCATACAGAGGAATACTCGATTCAGCTCTCGACAGCAGAAATATCCCATATTTTATGTCAAAGCCCCGTGCTGTTATAAATAAGCCCATAATGCTGCTTGTTCTCTCAGCTTTTGAATATGTATTGTCAAAACGAAGCTGCGATCCCATTATTGCTATTGCGAAGAGCGGTATTATAGGTATAAAGGATATTGATGCATCTCTGCTTGAAAATTACATATATGTGTGGGATCTGAAGCCGAACGACATTTGTAGGGCGTTTGTAAACAGCCCGAAGGGTTATACAGAAAATTACGACAGCGAAAATGACGAAAGCTTAAAAAAGATCAATGTTACAAGAGAAACAGTAGTAGCACCTCTTTTGGCATTTGAAGAAAAAATAAAGCGTGAAAATGCAGGCGCATATGAAATATCTGCGGCAGTGTATGAGCTTTTATTGGATTACAAAGCCGACAAAAGCATAAGGCGCAAGGATGAAGAATTTTCAGAGGAGTCAAGCCGCTTGTGGGATATGCTTATGGAAATTATCAATAAAATGTATGTCACATTAGGCGACAGAAGCGTGAACGTAAAGCGATATTACGAGCTTCTGAAAATGGTTATAGCCGCTCAGGAAATTTCCGATATACCTCAAACAACAGATCAGGTCATTGTGGGCAGTGCGGAGAGTATCCGACTTACAAACCCTTATGCAGTGTTTGTAATAGGTGCGGTAAACGGTGAGTTTCCTCATACGCCGGTATCATCGGGAGTATTCAACGACAGCGAAAGACAGCTTCTCATAAAAGAAAAGCTTCCTTTGTATGACAGCTTAACAGACCTTTTCAAGCAGGAAAAGTATCTCGTTTACAGCGCAGTGTCTGCCCCGACTTCAAAACTTTATATCACATACTATACAGCCGATCTTAAAGGTGTAGAAACTGCGCCGTCCTCTATTGTCAGTGAATTGCTGAGGCTTATTCCGCAGGTGAAGAAAGAGAGTACCTCACTTTTTAGTGCTTATGAAAAGACTTCAAGCGAAAAATCAGCTTTTGAACAGTGTGCTTTGAGGTATAATGAAAACAGCGCATACAGCGAGGCTTTGCGTGAATATTTTTCAGCTAAGCCCGAATATAAAGATCGCCTTGATGCCGTTGACAGAACGGTAAACAAAAAGAATTTTGCGATCACTGATACAAAATTTGCCGCCGCTCTTTTCGGAAAGGATAAGAATGTTACTGCGTCACAGGTAGAAACATTCTATAACTGTAGATTTCAGTATTTCTGTACATATGGTTTAAGGCTGAAAGAGAGAAAAAAGGCTCGAATAGACGCATTGGCATACGGCAGTCTTATACATTTTCTGCTTGAAAAAATGCTTGCAGAGTACAAAACAGGAGGGTATACATCACTATCGGACGAAGATCTCGAAAAGCTTATTGACAGACTGCTTGAAGAATACCTTGAAAACGTATTGGGCGGCAAGGATAACAAATCGGCTCGCTTTAAATGCTTGTATTACAGGTATAAGCAGAATGCAGAAAGACTTATAAAGCATATAACAGAGGAGCTTTCTCAGTCGGAGTTTGAACCTGTTGATTTCGAGCTTGCCATAGGCGGCAATGAACCCGATATTGACGCATATACCGTAACAGACGAAAACGGCGACAAGGTCATTTTACGCGGCTTTGTCGATAGAATAGACTTGATGAAGAAAGACGGAAAACAATATATCAGAGTAGTAGATTACAAAACAGGCAAAAAGGAGTTCCATATCTCAGATGTGCTGTACGGGCTTAATATGCAGATGATACTGTATTTGTCTGCTGTTGAGAAAAACGGTTTGAAACGCTACGGCGAAAATATAGTGCCCTCGGGTATTCTGTATATGCCTGCCGAGGTGACGGCAGTTAAGGCGGAGCTTAACGATACGGACGAAAAAATTCAAAAAGAACGTGATAAGGCTTTGAGAATGAACGGTATTATTTTAGATAACCGTACCGTTATTGAGGGTATGGAGAAAAAGATCGAGGGAAGATATATCCCGATAAGGACTATAAAATCGGGTGCTTACGACAAAAACAGCGACAGCTCGCTTATCTCGGAGGAACAGCTTAAAATGATATTCGATAAAGCCGATAATAAGCTCACTGAAATGGGAAAGGCTCTTTCAGACGGAGATATATGCGCTGTTCCTGCGTCGGGCAGCTATGAACCGTGCAAATGGTGCAAAGACCATGACATTTGTTGTCATGAAGAAGATGACGAAACGAAGAATGTATTTTCTTCGGATAAAGCACAAGTAATGGAAGAGCTTGAAAAAGAGAAAGCGGGGGAGGATAAGAAATGTCAGCAGTAAAATGGACTCTGAATCAACAAGACGCAATACAGGCAAGAAAAGGCGCAGTGTTGGTGTCGGCAGCGGCAGGCTCAGGCAAAACGGCAGTTCTTGTAGAGCGTGTAATAGATATGATAACAGACCCCGAATCTCCCGTTGACGCAGACCGTTTTCTTGTGGTTACGTATACTCGTGCTGCGGCAGCCGAAATGAAAGACCGCATTGCCGCAAGAATTGACGAGCTGCTGAAAAGCGATCCGCTGAATAAGGAGCTTCACCGTCAGCAGCTTTTATTGTCAAGGGCAAAGATCAGCACAATACACAGCTTTTGCAGCGATCTTGCAAGAGAGTTTTTCTATACGCTCGATATACCTGCCGATTTCAGAATAGCAGAAGAACAGGAGTTGTCAATTCTCAAAGAAACCGCAATAAACAATGTGTTTGAAAGCAAATACATTGAAGGTGACAGCGACTTTCTTAATACCTTAGAAGCTTTTTCAAGCGTTCGTGATGATACTGCTTTGCAGAATGTTGTATTGAAATTGTATGAATTTCTGCGTTCTCATCCGTTCCCGGAATTGTGGCTTGAAGAAAAAGCCGCAATGTTTGACCCGAAGCTTCAGCCGAATGAAACACAGTGGGGAAAGGTAGTTTTGTCCCATACCGCTATGACTGTTGATTTTATGAAGAATATCAGCGATCTGAGTATAAATATGCTGCCCGATGAACCTAAGCTTCTTGAATCAAAGTTTAGTGAGAGTATAAGAAACGATGCTGAGTTTATAGACTATCTGAAAAAGTGCGTTTACGAGGAAAACTGGGATAATATTGGCTTTGCCCTCAACAATTATTCCTTTGGTACTCTCAGCACACCTAAAGGGTATAAAGATAATTACACAAAGCTTGTAATTGCCTCTTACAGAGATACTATAAAAGCAATAGTTAACGATCTGAAAAGCTTCTATAACATAAGCAGCAAAGAGTGCCGCAGAGAGATAGGTGAGCTTGCGCCTATTGTAAAATGCTTGTTCGGTATAATGAAAAGCTTCGGAGAAGAGTATGAAATGCTCAAAAAGGAACGCAGTGTCGCAGATTTTTCCGATCTGGAGCATTGGACGTTAAGACTGCTTGCAGAAAATACAGAACAGGGAATTGTTACGACCAATATTGCAAAAGAGGTCTCGTCACGCTTCGATTATGTAATGGTTGACGAATATCAGGACGTAAACAATATTCAAGATACTATTTTTAAAGCCGTAAGCGATAACGACAAAAAGCTCTTTGTTGTGGGTGATGTAAAGCAGAGTATATATCGTTTCAGACAGGCAATGCCCGAAATATTCATTCGCAGAAAGAACAGATATAAGCCGTATTCGCAGGACAATGAGCAGTATCCGGCAAAGATCATTCTCGACAGAAATTTCAGAAGCCGCCCGGGAGTAACGGACGCTGTAAACTTTGTTTTTCAAAATCTTATGTCCGAGCAGGTGGGCGATATAGATTATACAGAAGAAGAAATGCTTGTTCCGGGAGCGACTTACGACAGCGACAGCGGAACAGAGGTGTCTTATCATTTGCTGGGTACAAAAAATTCCCAAAATAAAAGCAAAGATGTTGACGAGGCACGTTATATAGGCAGGCTTATCAATGAAATGAAAGCAACGCAGTATGTCTATGAAAAAGGCGAAAAACGCAAGCCCGAATACTCCGATTTCTGCATACTTATGCGAGGAGTAAAGGATCATGCGAATATATATACTGAAGAGCTTCAAAAAATGGGTATTCCCTCTGTCAGCGAAATATCAGACAGCTTTTTTGAACGAAAAGAAATTCGTATAATGATGTCGTTGCTGCAAGTAATAGACAACCCCGTCAGAGATATTCCTCTTGCAGGGGTAATGCTCAGTCCTATTTTCGGATTTACACCCGATGATCTTGCAGCCATTCGCACAAGCTGTCCGAGAGGTTCGATGTATTCAGCAGTATATCATGAAAAACAAAACGGAAATGAAAAAGTATCAAACTTTGTGGAAACTCTTTCAAGGTTCAGAAGAATTGCAGCAGAGCTTCCCACAGACGAGCTTATTAACAGAATATATGCCGAAACGTCTTTCCCCGAAATAGTGTCAGCCGAAAAAGACGGAGAGTACCGCAAAAAGAATCTCCGACTTCTTACAGTGTATGCTAAAAGCTATGAAGAATCCGGTTACAGAGGTTTAGGCGGATTTGTTCGTTTTATAGATAAGCTGAAAGACAGGGGCGGCGAGCTTGAATCTGCTCAAAGACCTTCATATGATAACGGCGGCGCAGTCAGGATAATGACCATACATAAATCAAAAGGACTGGAGTTTCCGTTTTGTATCGTTGCAGGGCTTTCACGCAAGATAAACAGTGATTCATCAGAAGAGGTACTCTTGCACAACGAATTGGGTATAGGCGTAAAGCAAAAGGATAACGAACGCTTTTGCAAATATACTACCATGCCGAGAGAGGCTGTCGCTCTTGAAATCAAGAGAAACGAAATGAGTGAAGAACTCAGAGTATTCTATGTTGCTCTAACTCGTGCAAGAGAACATCTTATACTTGTAACAACTGTCAGCGATACAGCTAAATATCTGTCGGGTGTTGCGGAAAAATTAGCCTTTGATAAGCGTATTACTCCATACAGCGTAAGCAGTGCGAAAACATTGGGCGATTGGGCTGCGCAGTGTCTGCTTGTTCACCCATGCTCTGCACAGATAAGAAAAGACGCAGGCTATACAGGCGCTTATTCGCATATTAAGGCAAAGCCGTGGGATATTCATATAGTTGAAGATATAACAGAACTCTATAAGTCTGAACAGACCGAACAAACACAGAAAACAGAAAAAGAAAACACAGATGTTGACCAAAGTATAAGGGATAAGGCAAAGGCTGAGTATAAAGAGCATTTGCAGAGTGCTTTGTCTGCCGGGTATAAATATACCGAGCTTACAAAAATTCCGCTTAAAGTTTCGGCTTCAGCACTTTCACACCGAGATACCGAGAAAGCCTTCAGGGCAGTAACTAAGCCCGATTTTCTTAAAGACAAGAGAATATCGGGTGCTGAGAAGGGTACGGCAATGCATACGTTTGTACAATACTGTGATTTTGAAAAAGCCGTATCGGGTATAGACACCGAGGTGCAAAGACTTTCCGAAAACGGATTTATTACAAAGGTTCAGGCAGATTGCCTTGATAAAGACAGCCTGAAGGCTTTCTTTGAAAGCGATCTGATGAAAAGAATACTTTCATCAAGCAATACCGAGCGTGAATATCGCTTTACCGTTGAAGTACCTGCAAGGGTATGCGACAGTACACTCTCTCCGCCGTACAGCGAAGAGCCTATAATACTTCAAGGTGCAGTTGACTGTATGTTTGAAGAGAACGGTCAGATCGTCATAGTAGATTACAAAACAGACAGGGTATCAACAGGTTCAGAGCTTGAAGAGTTGTATTATGAACAGCTTAATTTGTATAAAATGGCTGTCGAGCAGATAACAGGCAAAAAAGTTTCGCAGTGTTTGCTTTATTCTTTCAAGCTTGATGAATGTATTGTGGTAAAAAAATTGTAAATTTTCAAATCATTTGTATTTTTCTATGGAATTTGGTGCAAAGATGTTATATAATAATATAAAGAAACTAATTCCGAAGGAGAAGTGTGTATGATGAACATCTGGCATGATATTGGCGAAGAAAGAATATCGCCCGAAGACTTTGTTGCTGTAATAGAAATTTCTAAGGGCAGCAAGCTTAAATATGAACTTGACAAAAAAACAGGTATGCTTATTCTTGACAGAATACTTTATACCTCAACTCATTATCCCGCAAACTATGGTTTTATTCCGAGAACCTATGCCGACGATAAAGACCCCCTTGACGTTCTTGTTTTATGCTCCGAGCAGATAGAACCGCTCACATTGGTTCGCTGCTATCCTATCGGTGTAATAAAAATGATAGACAACGGCAGAAACGACGAGAAGATCATCGCTATACCTTTTAACGATCCTACCTATAATACATACACAGATATTACTCAGCTTCCTGCACATATCTTTGAAGAAATGTGTCATTTCTTTACGGTGTATAAAACGCTTGAAAACAAAGAAACTGCAGTTGACGAGGTATTGACAAGAGAAAAAGCAGTAGAGATAATAGCTTCTACAATAGAATCATACAAGAAAGGCTTTTGCGGTAAGTTATAATGGGCAGAACAGAAACAAAAAGGTGCAGAAATATCAGAAGAGTGCTTATAGCGTTGTTCATAGTAGCGGGCTATATGCTGTCTACAACATTTGCGGTAGATTATCTTGAGGTACAAGGCGAAGAACAGCTTGTTGAAATGACAGCTCTTAATCTGGCATTCGGAGCTATGGGCGGAAGCGTGCCCATGAGGTCTAACATTGTTATAGGACTTCTGTTTATACTTTTGCCGTTTTTGGGATTTTTCTTTATGTTTTTCGATAAAAAGACGAATGTAAAAAACTTTGTCGGCTTAGGCTGCGGCATTATTGGAATGATGTCTATAATGCTTTTTATCGGTGCAAATATTGGAATAGGCGCATTGGTAAGCGTGTTGTGCTATTTATTGATAACAATGCTTTCGGGTATTGCGGTGCTTATGCATGCACAGGATAACCCGAAAGAAATCACGACAAAATTAAAGAAACATGTAGATTAAGGGAGTGACAGTATGAGTAAAAACGCAATGTTTAACATTACCTACGGACTTTTTGTAATAACCACTAATGTGGACGGAAAAGACAGCGGCTGCATTACAAATACATTGATGCAGGTAACGTCCGAACCCAACAGAGTGAGCGTAACTATCAATAAGTCGAATTATACGCATGACATGGTAATGACATCAAAGAAGTTCACAGCCTCAGTTATCAGCCGGAAGGCAGACTTTGAGTTGTTCAAGAGATTCGGCTTTCAGAGTGGACGCAATGTAAACAAGTTTGACGGCTTCAAAGATTGTGCAAGAGGTCTTAACGGAGTAATGGTGATAACTAAGGGTGTAAACTCTTTTATATCGGCAAATGTGGTAAATACTATTGATCTCGGAACTCATACTATGTTTATAGCCGAAGTGACCGACACGGGCGTACTCAATGACGTACCAAGTGCGGATTACGGCTATTATCACGCAAATATTAAACCAAAGCCGCAGGATACAGGAAAGAAAACACCGGACGGGCAGACAATCTGGAGATGTACGATTTGCGGATATGAATATGTGGGAGAAGAACTGCCCGATGATTTCATTTGTCCGTGGTGCAAGCACCCTGCGTCTGATTTTGAAAAAGTGATAAAGTAAAACTATAAATTACAAAAATAGTGCGGTCATTGAACTTGACCGCACGTTTTGTTATTCTTTTTTTAATTTGAGATTTTCTTTGAACTTATCTGCAAATATCTTTTTACCCTTGCCTGAGCTCAGATCGTTTTCTGAAAGCTCACCCATTGCCGTCATATCCATGATAAGAATATAAGCCTCTCCCAGAGCGGTAGTAATTGCGGCGGCAGCGGCTGCGTTTACAGCAGTTCCTGCGGCAGTGCCTATTCCCGGCAAAAGCTTTGCGATCGAACCTGTAACGGCACGCCCGGCAATGGTAGCACCCGATGCACCGAGTGCGCTCGTCACAAGGGACATGATAATGCTTTTGCTTAATTTTATCTGATACGCAGATGTAATACCCGAGATCATTGCTATTTGTATCGGTATAAGCATAGCAGCGTCTGCAAGCGGTATCGGAACAACAGCCGCCGCAGCAGCAGAAGCGGCGGCACCTGCTGTGATCTTGTGCGATCTTTGCCGTTTGTACTCAATATTTGTTTGTGCGGGAGCGCCGAATGAATATTGTACCATTGTGTTGTATAGAAAATCAAGCCCGTAGCTTTGCATTATGTGGTGTTCATCAAAATAATAATCCTCTGCCAGAACAGGTACTATATCGGGTGTTTCCATATTCAGAGACTGAATGTATTCAAACATTTCGTTAACTTTTTTTGTGTCGTATGCCTTTGTAAGAGCGATAACAACAGGCGTACAGTAAGATTTTTTCTTGTTTGTAAAATCCTTTATTAGCTTTACCTCTTCACTTTCGAGTCTGTGCAGATTGGGGTTTATACAAAACAGCACACAGTCTATACGCAGACTTTTATCCTTGTGGGCGGCGAAATATGAGAGTGCATCAGTTATTTCTTTGACAGACTTTTTTCTTGCTTCTTTGTCAAGCTCCAAGCCAATAGTATCAAAAACAGTCAAAAATCCGTCTTTAGATCTGTATTTTGTAATTTTCTTTGTTACCGGGCTGCCAAAGCCTGTTGGAGCGTTATCCATACATAAGAGCTTGTTTATAAGAGTGCTTTTTCCAACACCTGTTTTACCTACTACCATTACATTTAAATGAGGCTGTGTTTTGCTTAACTGCATTTTGTTCACCTTTTAATTGACTAATCTGTTCTTTTGCTTGATAAACTGTTCGTCAATAAGCTCAAACAGCTTGTTCATACCGCTTTGTGTTTCAAGCTCTTCTGCGCTCATTTCCCCTCTGAATATCATAAGCATTATCTGTGTGTACGCATTGCCCATAGCAGCGGTAATAGCCATTGCAACGCTTGCGTTTATCATTCCTGCCGAAAGACTGCCTACACCGGGCACAAGCTTGAGTGCAGATACAAGTGCTCTGCCGCCTACGGTAGCGCCCGTAGTGCCCAAAGATGTTGACAAAAACATTGATATGAACGATTTACTCGGACTTGTGCCGAACACCGTTGTGATCTCCGCAAGCATTTTTGTTTCTATTCCGATAAGTATAACCGAATCGGCAACGGGCAGAGGAGTCATAGCCGCTGCACCAGCCTCGGCAACCGAGGCTTTTATTATTGCGGAGCATTGATCGATCTTTAATTGTGCAGACGCTTTCTGTACGTTTGCAAAGGTTTTGAGCAGGTCTTTGTTGAGCGTTTTGTTTATCTCTGATGTGAGATTCTCCAAGCCGTAACGGTCTATTAATTGACCGTATCCGAAGCTGTATGGCTCTGCAAGCACATCTACCACAGCGGAAATGTTCAGATTTAATCCTAAAATATAGTTGTGAAGCTGCTGTGCATAATTCCTTGCATATGCCTGAGTAAGTACAACTATAACGGGAACACGCATAACACTGCTTTCGTTTGCAAGATCCGAAATAAAATTGACCTCTTCCTGTTCAAAGCGTGTAGAGTCTGCATGTATACAATAAAGTATACAGTGTATAGCGTCGTCCGTTCTGCCCGATCTTAAACACTTATGCACGGTATCTGTGATCTGTTTCTTGATGTTCTTCTGTGTATTCTTGTTAAGCTCAAATCCCTGCGAATCATAAATAGTCAAAGGGTAGTTCGGCAGAGAATACTTGTTGATATTTTTTGTAACAGGCTTGACTCCGCCTGTTCTTGCAAGATCGTTTCTGAAAAGATTGTTTACAAGCGTGCTTTTTCCTACTCCGCTTTTGCCGATTATCATAATGTTAAGTCTGTTGAGATTTCTCTCTGATTCTGTTATCTTTGAAAAACAGTCGGATATTGTACCCACAAAATCAATATTCCAGAAATTTCCGTAGCTGTTGCTTTGCATTGATATACCTCCAAAATCTATTTCTTATTATTATCAATATTGCTTTTTATCTGTTCAAATGTCACTCCGTATTTGACTGCTATATCCTTTGCATAGCTCACGCCCTGAGGGGGCGCAATAAATACCTTGAATGAACGGTTTCCGTTTTCTACCCCCGTAACAAGGCTTTCTGCACGGCTCTCTCCGTGTATCTCACTATTTAAAGCTTCAAGGTTTCTTGCAAGCTCATGCATATGTGTATTAAATATGGTACGAGTGCCAATATACAGCATTGCTTTTACAACGTCCTTTGCAATATACAGACCCTCTGCAACATTCGTTGTGGCAAGACTTTCATTGAATAAAAGCAGGCTCTTATCTGTTGCTTTGTTGAATATTTCAGCAATTCGCTGTGACTCCTCGCCCAGTCTGCCGAGATTTGCTGTGTCGTTTTCGTCAGCGGGGAAGTGCGTGAAAATATTGTCACACGGGCTGAACGAAAAGCTTTCAGCAGGAACATATATTCCGTTGTGCGCAAGCAGACAGGCAAGCCCCACAGCCTGAGTAAAGGTAGTTTTGCCGCCTCTGTTAGGTCCTGTCATGATATATATTCTGCCCTTGTCGGAAAACTCAAAATCATTTCCAATAATATCTATCTTTTCGCCCTCAACTGTTTTAAGTGCAAGCTTCAGGTTGTATATTCCCGTTGTATAAAGCACTCTGTCCTTTGCAGGTAAGACCTGAGCTTTACATAATGGCAAATTGCAAGCCCTTATCTTCTCTATAAGTTCAGCCCAGCGTACATAGAATATTATTTCCGGTATAAGCGATACAAGCGTAAATCCGCTTATGTTTATGTATTTCTGAAGAGTACCCTTTATATCACGCACTATCTTTTTAACGATAGCTGTAACTGTTTTTGTAAGATTAGATGAAAGCTGATCCGAACCTGTGGGTGCTTCAATGCCAACGGTAGGAGCGCTTATTTTACTCATGTTCGGGTTTTGCGGATGAAAATTCTTCAGGCTTGTAAAAGCAGTTCCGGTGTATAATTCATCTTTCTGAGAGGCGAATTTCATGAAATTTTTCAGAAGTCCGCTGTCAGTAATAAGATGACAGTTAAGAGAGATTATACCTGCGTATGAGGGCCTCAGCATATCATCAAGATTAACACCCAAAGTAATACTTCTTATCTGCTTTGCGATCTCGAAGGTTTCTGCAATGTCCTTCTTTATCTGCGGAAAACCGCTTTCATCATGTATCTTTGTAACAATTTCTCTGAGCTCTTTTAGACCGTCCGATTTAAGATCGATTTTTTCAAGGGACACTTTCATTTGTGTGATACAGTTTACAAAGCCGTCAATCTCACGCAAACGATTTATGAGCGTCCAGAGATCGGATGCGTCTGTGTCCTTCTGGAATTTTTCCAGCTCTTTGAGATCGTTGAGCTGTAATAAAAGCTGTTCAAGCTCGTTTCTGAAAGACGGATAACGCAGAAGATCATCAAACACATCTGTGCGGTACTTTATGACTTTTTCATCTGATGTAATGTTTGTCATAAGATTTTTCATACTGTTGCGCTCAAAAGCGTCTTTTGTGAGAAGTTCACAGATAAAGTCAATCGACAGATCGTTCACAGCCTGAGGCGGCAGCGAATTGTACTCTGCGTTTATATCAGAGGGGTGAAGCAAGCTGAATTCCATAAAAACACCGTCTTTCAATTGTAGTGACATACTCCCACCACCTACGCTTCGCTTAGAGGGTGCGGGTCTCCGATGGAGACCTTTGCAAAGCAAAAGCACCGACCGAGCCGGCAGGCGAGACCTGGGGGCTTCTCGTTCAAGTACAGCAGCCTGTACAGTATCAGCGAGCTAACCCCGTGTGTCCCACGGTTTTGTTCTTTTATTATTTTTTATGCTAACGCTGTTCGCATACCCTCG
>JAFOMO010000021.1 GCA_017418905.1 Clostridia bacterium
TCAATAAAACCGGGAAACATAAAACAATTATTAAAATCGAAAATTTCACAGTCAACAGGAGAGATATTATTGTCGATAGAAACAATACGACCGTCAGAAATGAGAACGTCTTTTTTGACAAAACCGTATGGTAAAAAAACGCTTGCATTTTTGAGCAAATATTTCATAGTCAATACTCCTTTGCACAATTTGAACAAATCCGAAAAGCATTTGCCTCTCGCATTATTTTATCATTTTTGCACAACATTGTCAAGTATCAATTCTGAATTCAGACCGTGCAAAAACCAACAAATAAAGTTTTCGCTCAGTCTGAGTTGCTGATTGAGATGACGGCTTCCGCACACCGAACTCCGTCAACAGCGGCAGAAACGATACCGCCTGCATATCCTGCGCCCTCTCCGCAGGGGTATGCGCCCTTTATATTTACAGCGTTGAAGTCGCTGCCCCTCAGTATCCTTACGGGACTGCTTGAACGAGTTTCGACACCTGTAAGAAGTGCGTCGCCGTCTGCAAAGCCTTTAAGCTTTTTGTCAAATAATAATATACCCTCACGCATACTCTCGCAGATGTATTGCGGAAGATATTCCTCAGGGCTTGCAAATGTTACCCCCGGTCTGTATGTGGGCTTTACACTGCCGAAAGCCGTACTCTTTGTACCTTTAAGAAAATCGCTCACTCGAATACACGGCGCAAAGCTGTTCCCGCCGCCCGACAAAAACGCAAGACGTTCGATTTTTCGCTGAAACTCAATGCCTGCAAGAGGGTGACCGCTTTCGTAATCTTCGGGCGATACTCCCACAAGAAGTGCGCTGTTTGCGTTTATACCGTCACGGGCATATTCGCTCATACCGTTTGTGACAACTGTGTTCTCCTCGCTTGCAGAGGCAACTACACTGCCTCCCGGACACATACAGAAGGTATATACTCCTCTGCCGTTTTTAAGGTGTGCGCTCAGTTTGTAATCTGCCGCACCGAGTACGGGACTGTTCCAAAATTTTCCGTACTGCGCTTTATTGATGTCTGATTGCAAATGCTCTATTCTCGCACCTACCGAGAACGGTTTAGCCTCCATAACAAAGCCCTTGCCGAAAAGAGTGTGAAATGTATCTCTCGCACTGTGACCGAGAGCAAGTATAACATTATTTGTTTCTATCTCAGATATACTGCCGGACTTGCCGAGAACCTTTATACCGCAGACAGTACCGCCTTTAATCATCATATCGACAAGTGTTGTTTCAAACAGTACGATACCGCCTAAAGATATTATTTCTTCTCTTATGCTTTTGACGGTATTCTTTAGCTTATCCGTTCCTATATGCGGTTTTGCGTTTACTAAAATATCAGCGGGCGCACTGTGCTTTACGAATGTTTCAAGTATAAAGCGTGAGCGAATGTCTTTAGTACCCGTATTTAGCTTTCCGTCCGAAAAAGTGCCTGCGCCGCCCTCTCCGAATTGTACGCTGCTGTTTGTATCAAGCTTTCCTGTCTGCCAATACTCTGATACGTCCTTAGTGCGCTCGTCAACGCTTTTGCCTCTTTCTATCAGTATGGGGCAAAGACCGGCGCAGGCAAGGGTATAAGCCGCAAACAGTCCCGCAGGCCCTGCGCCCGCTACAACGGGCGGTTTGTCAAGCCTTGCGCCCTTCGGGATAGTATATGAGTACGGCTCTGTAATTGCCGCCTTTGAATTTCTGCACTGCCTGAGTATTTTCTGTTCACTGCCGTTTACAATAATATCGGCAGTCACGGTAAAGGTGATATTATCCTTTTTTCTTGCGTCTATACTTCTTCGTGCTATGCCTGCCGACCTTATTGTATTCACATCAACACCCAATTGTTTTGCGCAGGCTTTTTTTAATGCGTATTCGTCAAAATCAAGGGGAAGCTTTATATCGCTTAATCGTATCATTGTATTCACTCCAAAGATATATTTTGCCCGACAATTATTCCGCTGATGAATGCCCAGTGAAGATTATACCCTCCGCACATACCGTCAACATCTAACAATTCTCCTGTTATGTATAATCCCTTGTGTTTCCTGCATTCGAGGTTTTTGGTTATCTCGTCAAGCGATATGCCGCCTGCGGTGACTTGTGCGTTTTCTTTTAAAGAGGGCGCAGACGGTATGAATGTACACTTTTTGACGTATAATGCAAGCCCCGATAATACCTCATCAGACAATTCGCCTGCGGAACTGTTTTCATTTATATCAAGCTTCAGGCACAAATAACGCGACAGCTTTTTGTTGAGCAAGCCGCACAATATATCACTGCACTTTGAGTCGGGGTATAATCTGCGTCTAAGTGACAGCATTGAGAGTATCTCTTCATAAGTATTATCGGGCATTAAGTCTGCCTGTATCTCAATTTTTCGGCACTGTTTCCTGCGTACGGTATGAAGAGCGAAATACTCGTTTACATATCTTGAAAGCTGAAATATGCATATGCCCGAGATGTTCTTTTCGTTGAACTGAAGCTCGCCTTTTTCTGTATGTATAACATTTCCGTCTGCAATGCATTTGACTAAAGCATTACAGCGAACGCCCTTTGCAATGGGTAAAAGCTTATCTTTGCATAAAACGGGGGCAAGGCTCGGAAAAAGCGGAGTATACTCCAAATTTAAACTCTTTGCCAAAGCATAGCCCGAACCGTCGCTGCCGAGGTTCGGCTGAACATATCCGCCTGCCGAGAGTATCAGCTTTTTGCAGAAGTATTCTTTATCGGTACACCCGACAATATAGCCGCCTTTTGTTTTGGTTACGGCATTAACGGGTGTATCGCAGAAAAGGTGTACATTATACCTTTCAAGACAGATAAGCAGTGTATCGGCAACAGATAATGCCTGCCCCGAATTTGGGTATACTCTGCCGCAGTTATCAGACGTACACAAAAGACCGAGAGACCCCCAGAATTTGATAAGCTTTTGCGGCGAGTATTTAGCAAGCAGAGGTTTAATGAAGCTCTGAGCGTTTAAATTGTAATATTTCTCGCTCATATTCATATTAGTAAGGTTGCATTTTCCGTTGCCCGTTGCCAGAAGCTTTTTGCAGGGCTTGGATTCCTTTTCGAGAACGGCAATGCGGCAGTTTTTTTTGTTAAGCTTTTTTGCGCAGCAAACGGCGGCTGCAAGCCCCCCTGCACCGCCGCCGACAATTATTACATCAAAATTATTATTTTGGGTGTACATATAATACCGCCTTATAAAAACAGTCCGACAAGATAAGGAATACCGTAAGAGATAAAGCACATAATTACGGTAGCAAGAACGATACCGCCAAGAATAGCTAAACAAGCGTCTTTGAGTTTAAAGTGAAAGAGTGCGGCAACGAGCGAACCCGTCCAAGCGCCTGTGCCGGGGAGGGGAATACCAACAAAAAGGAGAAGTCCCCATTTTTTGTACTTCATAATCTTTTTTGCGCCGTCCTCGGCTTTCTGTTCAAGCTTGTTTATAAGCTTTACAAGCTTTGTATTTTTGAGAAGTTCAAATATCTTTTCGATAAACAGCAATATAAAAGGTATGGGCAGAATATTGCCTGCAATGCAGATAGGAACAGCCTTCCACATATCTATATGAAGTATAGAGGCGGCAATAAGACCTCCTCTAAGCTCGAGAATAGGGAACAGCGATATTATAAATACTACCAGCTCGGCAGGTACGCCGCCCAATGCGTTTATTATTGATTCTATTAAATGCTGCAAGATAAAGACCTCCGTTTATAAATTTACACTTTTACTATTATATATTAACATTCACCCGTTGACAATACCTTTTTTTTCGTTTATAATTAGTGTCTAAAAAATTCTTTTTTTTTCCTTTTTTTGCGGAAAACTTGCTTTAAAAAAGTGGAATTTGGAAAGTGGAAAGTGGAATTTTTTAAAGTGGAAAGTTGATTTCATACTGTAAAAAAAATAAGTTTTCGGTCAAGCCTTTTTCAAAAGGCTTGGCGGCGAGTCGCCGCTGACAAAATCGCATTTGTACACATAAAAACCA
>JAFOMO010000200.1 GCA_017418905.1 Clostridia bacterium
ACGGCTGAAGGGCAATTCATCCCACCGCCTATAGAGGCGGGGGACTTCTTGCCCGTTAGGTTAAAACATATGCTATTACAAGCACAACAACAATTATTATAAAAACACGAATAAACATCTTATACAGCATTACAGCTCACCAACCGTTCAATCATACAAAATCTTTTTTTCTGAATGACAGTAAACCGATAATTGTAAATCCTAAAGTAATAACGGTATCGCTTAAAACATTTATTGCCGGGCGGCCTGTTATCATACCGCTTCGGATATTGTAGGCATGACACGCAGGCAGAATATCATCAATGATCATAAATATCTGTCGTTTAGGTTCTGTATCTATCGCCATACCTCTAAAAGAATTTAACATCGACTGAGACATAAAGGGCATCTCCTCAAGCATATCAAGCGGTGGCGCAACGTTTTGCGAAACTGCCATTCCTCCGGCAAACATCAGAACAGCCATTCCAAGACATACTACCGTAGAGTAAGCCTGATTCCGGATCAGCAGGCAAAAGAATACAAACATTCCGGTATATGCCGCTGTTATGTATAAACCTATGATCTGACATTTAAGTATCTGATCGGGCATCATTATTATTCCGCCCTCCATGCCGAATTTGAATGCAACAGTTACTGTAATTACAGCAGTAAAGAAATATACGAGCTGCAAAATAAATCCGCCTGTAAGACAAACAAAAAAGTCGGATAAATATATTTTCACACGAGAATGACCGATAAGGAGCTTGTTTCTCATTGTATGGTCATCATATTCCATACCGACAAATAGTGATACAAACACAGCCATCAATATTCCGGTAAATAAAAATATCAAATTTATCAAACTATCGGCTCTGTTGATATGTTCAAAATATTTTATTTGGACTACCATTACAATAGGAAAATCAATACAAAACAGCAAGCACCCGATAAAAGGATAACTTTTGAGCATTCTTGCATAATCTGCCGTTAACAGGTCTATCATCGTTATCACCTCTTTATATAATAGAACTATTTCAAGTCTTTTCGTTTGAAGATAAACACTCCGGTTGTAAGGAATATGGCAGTAAACACAGTGTTATATACTGTGTATCTGAAAAACAGCGGAGAGGCTTTACCTGCATATACCCACTGTACACTGTCATAATACTGAGCAAGAGGTAATACGTCATCTAAAAATAATAAGCAATATTTTTTTGCACCAGAAAGCATACTTCCCTTTGCTTGTTCATATAAAGGACACGCTTCTCTTTCAATATCCAGAGTTAACTGCACTATCTCTGCATGTGTCATGGGTATGCGCTCGCCGTTTTCATCGGTTTTAATAAAATCAACTTCATGCTGTTTTAAAAAATCATCATATATTTTCCACTGTGTTTCCTCCGGCAGTACAGTAAAATGAACATTCTTAGACGCTGAGATCATAATTACATAAACCAAAAAAGCACTCAGAACTGCATATTTTCTCGTACCGATACACATACTCAGCAAAACATTAAGCGCAGAGTATCCAACCACTGCAGCAGCAAACCCGAATTTGATTATAAACAGATCAAACATTGAATTATCAAACAAAGAATGAGGCTGACCTGAGGTAAATATCAGGCTTACAACTATAACCATAATATCTGCTGCCGTTTGAATAATAAGCACCGCCGAAGAACATACAATAAACTTTGAGAGAAATATTTGGCTTCTTTTTGCTCCGCCTATGATCTTATTGTTTATTGTACGATTGGAAAAGTCCTTTCCTATGTAAAAAGGGATAAAGCACATACTGACAAACAGCATAATCATAATATTTGAACAAAAGTAATAGTCTATGGTGACATAATAATCGGCTTCATCTACTCTGTATGTTATTGTCAATGCGATCAATTCCTCGAGCACCACTGCAAGATTAACTATTACAGCACCGATCAATACAATATAGAAATATATGCTTTTGAATAATTGTTTATATTCTGCCTTTAGTAAGGATAACATAAATACACCTCTGAAAAACCATTTCTTTGCACCGTATTGTCCGAATGTCAATTTAACTCTTTTCGTTCAAATATGATTATTCCCAAAGCAAGCAAAAAAGCACTGTTAAGAATATTATACAATACATACAAAGGTACTCTCGGAGAAGCTTTAGCCGCAAAAGTCCAATCACTTGCATTCATTAACTGACACATAGGCAAAGAGTCGTCAAAATAAAGAAAGACTATTTTTTTAATACCTTTCAGGCTTTGTCCCCTTGCCGCTTCTGTTCTGAGGCACACCTCTAAACTATTTTTAAACGTTTCCTTTTGTGCTTCTTCAAAAGTCTTGAACTCAGGTTCTGCGTTATCGACCGTACCTCTGCCGTAATCCTCCTGCATCCACGGATATACCTCTTCTTGTATAGCTGTCTTTTCACCGTCGGATAAAACATTCATAGAAACAGTACTCGAAATAGAATTCAGCAAAAACACTGCAAGTATGATAGCGATTATTGATTTTATTCTCGATCCTACGCACATACACACCAAAACAAATAAGGCACAGCTCACGAAAATAATTGCCAAAAAGCCAAATTTCTGAAGAAACATCTCTGCCTTAGGCGTATCAAAAATGGAGTGATTTTGACGGCTTAATATTATCTTGCATAATATAAGCATAGATATATCTACAAACAGTTGATAGATAACCATAGCAGTTGTACATACAATATACTCAGCAATGTATATATGACTTCTTTTTGCTCCGCATATTATTTTGTTGTTTATCGTCTTGTCGCTGAATTCTCTTCCGATAAATACAGGAATAAATACAGCGGCGAAAGCTATGGGCAATACCGCATCTACCAGAAAATAATAATCAACAGACCAGTACATATCAGGGCTTCGCACGAGTACATCAAGAGTGTAACCAAACGAAAGATAAACAAATATTATCAGAAGCACAAAGGTAACAGGAAAACTGCAATAAAATAATGCGTTTTTAAATAAACGTTTGTATTCGGCTTTTAGTAAAGATACCAATTATATCACCTCGATCATAAATCTTTTCGCTTAAAAATTAAAATGCCCAACACACATAATATTACCGAAAAAAGAATATCAATAGAAATATACTTTATATAATTAGGTGTTATTTCTCTTACAAACAGCCACTCCTCCACATTGGTAAGCTGACAAAACGGTGTTGTATAATACAAAAACATAAAAACAGGCTTTTTAATACCCGAAAGCACCGCTCCTCGCATTTCTTCGACCTTTTTCTGATACTGCAAATTTTTTTCCATAAAATCTTTGCGAACTTCTTCATAAGACTTTTCTTCCTGTTCGGCTTTATCATCGGCAGATGTATAAATTTCTCCAAAGTTTGGAAAAAACTCATCATTGATAGAATTCATATAACTTACAGGCATAACAGTTTCTGAAATGTTTGTAGAAGCACTTGCCCATAACAGGCATACCAGCAATACCGCAACAATTGATTTTACTCTCGAACCTATCGTCATACAGATAAAAACATACACTGCACAGAATACGGCAATTATAAAGAAACATGCGACTGCTGCGCAAACAATTATATGTATCGGCGATTCAAACAAGGCGACAGCTTTACCGATAAGCCTCAGCTTACAGTAAAGTGCAAGCACCAGATATGATTCAAGCTGATAGATCAGTGCCGCCGACAAAATAATAATATACTCTGCAATATATATGTGCGTTCTCTCGACACCTGAAATGACTTTATTATATATAACTCTGTCACTAAATTCCCGTCCTATAAGCAAAACTGCAAGCAATGTAGGAGCCGCAAATATAGCTTCGGTATTTAATATGAACGCTTCATCTGCACCGTAAAAGAACTCAGCCAAGTCAAAACCGTTAAGTGATTCAATGTTCAATATACTTACCGCTGCAATGAGAACTAAGATCACATAGAATAAAACATTTTTAAACAAGCGTTTATATTCCGCTTTTAGTAATGACAGCATAAATACACCTCTTTGTCAATTAACATCTTTTCTTTCAAACAATAAATATCCGACTAAAGAAATAAGAACAGACATAATAATATCAGATATTATATAAACTGCCCATCTTTTCGGTACAACAGGTATTTTCGTAAAAGACGAAAAATCTATACCGTCATCTACATACTGCTGTGCTATCGGGTCAAAACACATTCCTCTTATATTCAATTGTTCAGCCTGACAAGACGGAAGAACATCGCTTAAGAAAAGATATACTCCTTTCTTAGCACCACTCAAAGATTTTCCTCTTTTGCTCTCAACAAATTCACTGTATTGTTCAAGAGCACTATCTGCGGTTTTCCATTCATTAATATATTTATCAAAAAAGCCTTTGTAACCCTCGGGTTGATTGTAGTCCGATACAATAAACACAGTTGTTCCTGCCCCGCCCGCATAAACAAACGATGAATTTTCCTGCGAACCTATATCTAACAAATTAATTGAATAAACTGTCTGATAAACAGACTGACCGAAGATCATCAATATTACAGCAGTAACTATCGACACCAAAGCCGCTGTTGTCTGCGAATTTTGAAGCAGTGTGACAGCAAGAAACAGCGCACAATATACCATTATAACAAATATTCCCACCAAATGTATTATTTTCGTGGTTGAAGAAGGAGAATCCATTCTCCAACCCACAACAGTGTAACCTATTGCAATCATAAGAGTATATGCAAGCTGAAATATCAACACTGCGCTTATGCAGACTATGAGATTGGAAAAATATATATCTCTCCTTGTATAGCCGCATACGATCTTATTTCTGATAGTGCCGTCTTTTATCTCTCTCCCGACAAACAGACTGATAAAGACTGCCGAGATCAGACCTATGAATAAAAACATAAGGTTCTGAACACCTTGACTTCTTTGATTAGAATAGTACGAGTCCATACTATCCATCATAAGAGATCTTGAAAACACCCGAAACAGCGGAATACCTCCTGAAACTGCAAGACAAACATAGAATACCCTGCTTTTAAACAAACGTGAAAACTCGGCGCGTATCAAATCAGGCATTGCTCTCTTCTCCTACAAGTGAAATAAAGAATCCCTCCAGGCTTTCGTCCTGCTCCTGAACATTAAGTATCTCGCAGTTTTTCTCAGAGAGAGCAGTTACAAGCTGAGTAATGTTTACCTTATCATATACATCTGCTTTCGAGTCGTCAACGATCTTACATTCAAAGCCCATTTCCGCAACTGCGTCTGCAAATGCCTTTGTATCAGTAACGGTATATCTCGTGCATTTTCTGCATTCAGCCTCAAGCTCTTCCGCACTCAGCTCTCTTACTATCTTTCCCTTATCAACAAAGCCGTAATGTGTTGCAAGCTTTGCAAGCTCGTCTAAGATATGACTTGATACAAGAACTGTGATCTTTCTTTCTTTGTTCAGCTTTAAGATAAGCTCTCTTATCTCAACGATACCCTGCGGATCGAGACCGTTTATAGGCTCGTCGAGAACAAGAAAATCGGGGTTGCCGCACAAAGCAACGCCTATGCCCAGACGCTGGCGCATACCCAAAGAGAAATTCTTTGCTTTCTTTTTGCCTGTATCCGTCAAGCCGATAAGCTCAAGTATCTCGTCAATACCGCTGAAATCGGGCTGACCGAGAATACGGTACTGCTGCATAAGGTTCTCTCTTGCCGTCATATTCATATATATAGCAGGTGTTTCAACTACTGCACCCATTTTCTTTCGTGACTGTATGATGTCTTTGTCCGTATTCTTTATGCCGTATAATTCATACTCGCCCTTTGTAGGGAATTGAAGTCCGCAGATAAGGCGGATAAGCGTTGTTTTGCCTGCGCCGTTTCTGCCGACAAGACCATAGATCGCACCTCTCGGTACGTTTATTGTCAAACCGTTGAGTGCCGTAAAGCCCTTGTACTTTTTGTAAAGCTCTTTAGCCTGTAATACATAATATTCCATAATAAAAACTCCTTTTTTATCATTCTTTTATTTCTGCGCCACATGGCGAATAAAGTTTCCGTCAATTCTCGTTACGGGTGTTTCCACAACAAACGATTCCTCGTCATGGCTTTTTATTATTCGGCGCAAACGGTTTACCTCAAATTTGCTGACAAAGATAAGGAATATCTTTACATCTTCGCCCGTAAACATACCGCTTGCATTTATCTGTGTCATGCCTCTGTTCAGCTTGCCCATAACGTCTACCTCCATATTTTTGGTATCCTTGCATTTTGTGAATACCATGACCTGACTGGCGATATTCTGAGTATGTATCCTGTCAACTGCGATAGAGTTAAACACAGAATAGATAAGCGAATATAAAGCAACGGCAGGGTCAAACAGAAAAAGCATTACAGCATAAAGCACGATATTCGTAATAAGTCCGAGATTGCCCACACTTCCTCTGCCCTTCTTTGCAATAATGAGCATTCCGACTATATTCATACCTCCGTCGCACGCACCGCCCCACAGTATAAGACCTATTCCCGTACCGCAGATAAGACCTGCTATTATGGTATTTGTTAGCATATCGTCAAGCACGGGTGACGGCGGTATAGGAATTACAGACAGCAGAATTGTAATAGATGTTATTGCAATAATTGTTTTTATTATAAACCTTCGGCGCATAAGCTTTATTGCGACTATCAGTGCAGGCAGATTCAGCAGGTAATATATTACACCCGAAACATTAAAGCCGTCAAAGGTCATGCCGACCTTCGCTAAAAAGAACTGCAAAAGCTGAGCCATACCCATCATGCCGCCCGAATACAGTCCCAAAGGACGCAGAAACACATTCATACCAAAGGAATATATAAGACTGCCCAGAAGTATTATCGGAAAGGTGTATATTTCTTTTCTGAATGCTTTTGTACCCGTGTCGTCTTTTTTTATCTTTTCTTCTTCGGTGATAACAAGCTCCCGAACTGTTTTTTCGGAAGAAGCATCGTTTTTTACCGCATTTTTACGTTTTGCCATAACAGCACGCCCTTTCGGCAATAATAAATATATTATACACTATACAGCCAAATAATTTGTTAACATTCTAATAATAAATAACAATAATACCGCCATACATAAAGCACAGCGGTATAATAAAGAAAAGTTAGATTTTTACATATTCTTGATGTCGCTTTCTTCAAGAAGCTTAACACCGTTATCAACGAGTATCTTTTCAGCCTGAGCGTTGTCGGCAACTCTCAGAACAACAGACGCATACTTCTTGGAAACGGTAATAAAAGCATACATATACTCGATATTGATATTATTCTGAGCGAGGAGTCTTACTATTTTAGCAAGCGAACCGGGCTCATCGGGAATTGATACGCCAACAACCTCTGTAATTGATACAAAGCTGCCGCAAGACTCCAAAGCCTCTTTTGCCTTTTCGGGGTCTGTAACGATCAGGCGGAAAATACCGAAATCCTGAGTATCGGCAACGCTCATAGCACGAATGTCAACATTTGCGCCTGCAATTGCATCTGTAATAGCCGCAAGCTTGCCCTCTTTGTTTTCAACAAAAATAGATAATTGTTTTACTGCCATAATAAAAGTCCTCCTTTATATATTGATGCCAAGACGCTTACGGTTGTCGATTACTCTGACAGCCTTGCCCTCAGAACGCGGGATACTGTTAGGCACAACGAGATGTATCTTCGGGTTTATGCCAAGCATTGCCATCATTGCGCTTTGCAGCTCTTTTTCTTTTGCGGTAATACCCTTCGGCGTATCTGAGAAATCCTCGGGACGCATTTCAACATTAATATCGAATGTATCCTTATTATTGATACGATCAACAATGATCTGATAATTCGGAGTATAACCGTTGTTGAGGAGTACCGTTTCGATCTGGCTCGGGAATACGTTTACACCTCTGATTATCATCATATCGTCCGATCTGCCAAGCGGCTTTGTCATTCTTACGAATGTTCTTCCGCAGGAGCATTTTTCTCTCGAAAGCACGCAAATATCTCTTGTGCGGTATCTTAACAGCGGAAAAGCCTCTTTGTCAAGAGATGTGAACACAAGCTCGCCCTTTGAACCAATGGGAAGTACCTCTCCTGTTTCGGGATTGATTATCTCTGCTATGAAGTGATCTTCGTTAATGTGCATTCCCTTCTGCTCTTCGCACTCGAAAGCAACGCCCGGACCGCTCATTTCTGTAAGACCGTAAATATCGTAAGCCTTTATACCGAGATTTTTCTCTATATCCTTACGCATTTCCTCTGTCCATGGCTCTGCACCGAAAATACCTGCTTTGAGTGTATTATCCTCGGGCTTGTAGCCTTTTTCTTTGAGAGTTTCGCCTATATATGCGGCATAAGACGGAGTACAGCAAAGGAAGGTCGATTTAAGATCCATCATAAACTGGATCTGTCTGTCTGTGTTACCGCTTGACATAGGCAAAGTTAAGCAGCCTACCTTATGTGAGCCGCCGTGAAGTCCGGAACCGCCTGTGAAAAGTCCGTATCCGTAGCATACCTGACAAACGTCCTCACTGCTGCCGCCTGCCGCAACGATAGCACGAGCGCAGCATTCCTCCCACATATCAATATCATTCTGTGTATAGAATGCAACTACTCTTTTACCTGTCGTACCCGATGTTGAATGAATGCGAACACAGTTTTTCATATCTGTTGCAAGAAGTCCGTCGGGGTACGATTGTCTTAAATCGTCCTTTTTGATAAAGGGCAGCTTATGAAGATCGTCAATACCCTTAATATCATCGGGGGTAACACCCTTTTCGTTCATCAGGCTGCGATAATACTCAACGTTGTTGTAAACGTGTCGTACCTGCTTAACAAGCTTTTCGTCCTGCATCTTTTTTAATTCTTCATAAGGCATGGTTTCAGCTTTAGGCTGAAAATATCTTTTGTTCATCATAATCACGCTTTCTTCAAACTATTCTTTGGATCAATTGTCAAATCCCAACGCAAAAGCTCTCTTGTTAATATCTACGAAAGCAGGCTTTACGCACTTTTCAATTGCGCTTTCCCACTTATCATACGGAATACCCAAATACTTTGCAAGCTTGCCCATCAGCACTATGTTGCAAGCCTTTGCAGAACCTGCCTTTGTTGCAAAAAATAGAGCGTCGATAGCGTCAACCTTTACGCCCTTAGACTCAATCTCGCTGAGAATATCTGTGGGGTATACTTCGCTGCCGATTATTACGGGCATTGGATCTATCTGCTGAGTATTTACAATGATAGTTCCGTCTTTTCTGAGGTC
>JAFOMO010000003.1 GCA_017418905.1 Clostridia bacterium
ACCTTATTTCACTTGTGCTGCTGCGCTGCGGCGGGCTTGACATCAAGCTTCCGGGCAGGTAACCGGAATTATTTACCCACGGCTAAGGGCGATGCCTCTTTTTTATAAATCTTTCACGCAGCGAATAATATTCTTATCCGCCAATTATTTCAACTATCTTTTCTTCTGCCAAAGCTGCGTCTGCCTTTCCTCGGCTTTCCTTCATTACGAAACCAACCAAAGACTTAATAGCCTTTTGCTTTCCGTTCTTAAAGTCTGCAACAGCTTTCGGGCTGCTGTCTACCGCCCTTTTGCAAAGTTCGATAAGAGTATTATCGTCCATACCTGCCATATCGCTCTCGGAGATAAACTCGCCTGCCGATTTGCCTGTGTCAAGCATTTTTTCAAGCGTTGTTTTCGCAAGGTTGTTTTTGATCTTTCCGTCGTCAATAAGCTTGATAAGCTCTTTGAGCTGCTGAGCGTTTATTGCAATATCAAAGGATTCCTTGTCGTTCTCTGTTTCAAGTCTGCGGAATATCTGCCCGATAATAAAGTTTGCGGCAGTTTTCGGGTTCTTTATGCCCTCGCTTGATTCCTCGAAAAACTCTGCGATCTTTCTGTACTTTGCAAGGTTCTGAGCATCTTTTTCGCTAAGTCCCAGCTCGTCTGCATATCTCTGTGCTTTTTCAAAGGGCAGCTCGGGGATCATTTTTCTTAACTCGTCTATCTCTTCATCTGTTACGCTGATCGTTACAAGATCGGGATCTCTGAAATAGCGGTAGTCGTTTGCGTCCTCTTTGCCTCTCATTGAAGATGTTGTATTTGTAACATCATCATATCTGAGAGTCTGCTGTTCTACCTTACCGCCCGATTCTATAAGCTCGACCTGACGGCTAAACTCATACTCCATTGCCTTGCCAATGAAGGTGATAGAGTTCATATTCTTTATTTCAGTTCTTGTGCCAAGCTGTGTACTGCCTTCGGGACGAACGGAAATATTTACGTCACATCTCATGCTTCCCTCCTGCATTTTGCAGTCGGAAATACCGATAAAACGCATAATTTGCTGAAGTCTTTCCACATACTCCTTAGCCTCTTCGACTGAGCTTATATCAGGCTCGGATACTATCTCTATGAGAGGTACTCCGCCTCTGTTATAATCTATATATGTGTCGCCCCTTTTGTGTATAAGCTTTCCTGCGTCCTCTTCGATATGGATTCGGGTAAGTCTGATTTTTTTACCGCTGCTGAGCTGTACATAACCATGCTCGCACAAGGGTTTATCATACTGTGAGATCTGATAAGCCTTCGGAAGATCGGGGTAACAGTAATTCTTTCTGTCCATTTTGGAAATATTTGCAATTTCGCAGTTAGTTGCAAGGCCTGCCATAATAGCATACTTTACAACCTGCTTATTAAGCTTGGGCAATGTACCCGGCAGACCTATACAGATAGGACAGCAGTGTGTATTGGG
This sequence comes from Clostridia bacterium, assembly GCA_017418905.1. Classification (GTDB taxonomy): domain Bacteria; phylum Bacillota; class Clostridia; order Oscillospirales; family Acutalibacteraceae; genus RUG592. The sequence continues at coordinate 1,454 of JAFOMO010000003.1, forward strand.
GTCGCCGCCGAACTGTGTTGTACATGAGCAGAAAATCTTTGTATTCGTTGCAAGCTCGATATGCGTTTCAAAGCCTGCCACCATTTCGTATTTCATTGATCTTCCCTCCTTAAAGCTTTATGCCGTATTCCGAGGACTTGAATACCTCAGAGCCGACTGCGTTTTCATACTGCCAAGCTGCATTCAATACTGTACTCTCACAGAACTTATTGCCTATTATCTGCATACCGACAGGCATTCCATTCTCACCAAAGCCACACGGAACACTCACGCCGGGCAAACCTGCGATATTTACGGGTACTGTGCAAATATCTGTCAAATATGTTTCTATCGGATCACTTATTGCACTGCCCTTTTCAAAAGCCGTCATAGGTACTGTCGGCGCAAGGATAACATCACAATGCTTGAAAGCGTTATCGAATGCACGAACTATTGAACCTCTCAGATTCTGAGCCTTTTTGTAGTATGCATCGTAGTATCCTGCGCTAAGTACATAAGTACCTAAAAGAATACGTCTTTTTACCTCGCCGCCGAAGCCTTCACTTCTTGTTTTGCAGATCATCTCGTTTACATCTTTATAAGAAGATGTTCTGTAACCGTATCTTATACCGTCATATCTGCCGAGGTTCGATGAAGCCTCTGCACACGCAAGAATATAATACACGGGCAATGCGTATTTAAGAGCCGGAAGATCAAAGTATACTATCTCTGCGCCGAGCGACTTATATACCTCGCAGGCTTTGTCTATGCATACTCTTACTTCATCTCTTATACCCTCAAGATATTCTCTCGGAATACCTATCTTCATACCCTTAATATCATTTTTAAGAGTATCTGTAACAGGTGCGCCAACTCTTCCCGTACAGGTAGAGTCCATTTTATCGTAAGAAGAAATTGCGTCAAACACAATTGCGGAGTCTTCAACAGTTGTTGTGATAGGGCCTATCTGATCTAAGCTTGACGCATAGGCAATAAGACCGTATCTCGACACTGCGCCGTATGTGGGCTTTAAGCCGACAATACCGCAGAAGCTTGCAGGCTGGCGGATCGATCCACCCGTGTCCGAGCCTAAACCGTATACGGCAATGTTGCCGCCGACCGCAGACGCAACACCTCCGGAGCTGCCGCCTGCAACGTGGTTTATATTATGCGGATTAGCCGCACCGCCGAAATATGACGTTTCGCAGGAAGAACCCATTGCAAATTCGTCCATATTTGTTTTGCCGAGCAAAACAGCATTCTGTGCTGAGAGTACGTCCCATACAGTTGCATTATATATCGGTTTATACCCTTCAAGTATCTTTGAACAGCAGGTAGTATCAATACCCTTTGTGGAAATATTATCCTTCAATGTCATAGGTATTCCCTCAAGAGGTGAGAGCGTCTGTCCGTCTGCAATTTTCTTGTCAACTGCTTTTGCTGTTTCGATCGCTGTTTCGGGTGTTACCGTAACATATGCGTTCAGGTCTTTGTTTGCACTGTCTATTGCTGTGAGAAATTTTTCCGTAAGCTCAACGCAGGTGATCTCTTTATTTTTCAGCATATCGCTGTATTTTTTTATTAAACTCTCTGCCATAGCTTACACCCTCTTGCGAACGAGGAAATGTCCCTCGTCAATATCGTTTGCGTTTTTAAGTATTTCTTCTCTGTCGTATGATGTTACGACCTCGTCTGTTCTGAATGAGTTTGACAAGTTATTGATATTGTCAAACTCTATGCCCTCATCAGCGGCATTGTTTATTGTATCGGCAAACTTGATTATATCGTCCATTGCCTTTGTCATTTCGTCAAGCTCATCTTCGGCAATGTAAAGCTTTGAAAGCCTTGCTATTGCCATAACGTCGTCATGGGTAACCATTGTAATCTTCCTTTCAGCGTTATCTGAGTTTTATATGAACTTCTCTGAGCTGCTGTTCTGTAACCTCTCCCGGAGAACCCAAAAGCAGATCCTGAGCGTTGCTGTTCATCGGGAAAGCGATTATCTCACGGATATTCTCTTCACCTGTGAGCAGCATTATCATTCTGTCAACACCCGGAGCCATGCCTGCATGCGGCGGTGCGCCGTATTTGAATGCGTTGTAAAGTGCGGAGAACTTAGCTTTAAGCTGTTCTTCGCTGTAACCTGCAATATCGAAAGCCTTTACCATAATATCTATATCGTGGTTTCTTACAGCACCTGATGAAAGCTCTACACCGTTGCATACAATATCATACTGATATGCAAGTATATCAACAGGATCCATCGTATTGAGAGCCTCTAAACCGCCCTGCGGCATTGAGAACGGATTGTGTGTAAAGATGATGTTTCCGCTGTCCTCGTCGTATTCATACATCGGGAAATCAACAATAAAGCACATCTCAAACTTGCTCTCGTCGATAATGCCCAAACGCTTTGCAACCTCTGTTCTTATCTGTCCTGCAAGCTTTGGTGCTGCCTCTTTGCTGTCTGCGATAAAGTAGCAAACTGCACCCGGCTTTAAGTCTGTTCTCTCGATAAGAGCCTTTTTATCCTCGGCAGGCAGGAATTTGTCAATAGGACCGTCAAAGGTCATATCATCACGAACCTTTACATAGCCTAAGCCCTTCATACCGATAGAGAGAGCAAACTCCTCCATTTTCTTGAACCAGCTCTTAGACTGTCCTGCGCAGTTCGGTACGTTGATTGCGCGAACTGTTTTACCTCTGAAAGGCGCAAAGTCTGTTTCTTCAAACATATCGCTTATATCTGTAATGATAAGAGGATTTCTCAGATCAGGTTTATCTGTGCCGTATTTTATCATAGCCTCTTTAAAGGGTATTCTCTTGAACGGCGGCTTGCTTACCTCTTTGTCGCTGAATTTTGTGAATGTATTGTAAAGCACCTGTTCTGCAACGGCGAAAACGTCCTCCTGTGTTGCGAAAGCAAGCTCAAAGTCGAGCTGATAAAACTCACCGGGAGAACGGTCTGCACGAGCGTCTTCATCACGGAAGCAGGGAGCTATCTGGAAATACTTATCAAAACCCGATACCATCAAAAGCTGTTTGAATATCTGCGGTGCCTGCGGCAAAGCGTAGAACTTGCCCTTATGCTTACGAGAGGGAATAAGATAATCTCTTGCGCCCTCGGGAGAAGATGTTGACAAGATAGGTGTGTTTATCTCGATAAAGCCCATCTCCTGCATTTGTGAACGCAGGTAAGATACGATCTCGCTTCTGAGTACGATATTATCGTGATTTTTCTTGTTTCTCAGATCGAGGAAACGATATTTAAGTCTTACTTCCTCTTTTACCTCTTTTGAGGTTGCAACCTCAAACGGAAGATTTGTCATAGACTTGCCCAGAACTGTGAGCTTGTCGGTGTGAATCTCTACCGTACCTGTTGCAATCTTCGGGTTGATAGTATCTTCGTCACGCTTAACTACCTTGCCCGATACGGTCACGGTACACTCTTTATTTACCTCTTTAAGAAGTGCGTCGTCATGTACAACTACCTGTACAACACCGTAATGATCACGAATGTCAAGGAACATTACTCCGCCGTGATCTCTGATATTTTCTACCCAACCTGCAACACGAACATCTTTGCCTATGTCGCTTTCTCTAAGCTCACCGCAGTTATGCGTGCGGTAAATATTTTCTCTCGTCATATTTTCTCTGTCCTTTCAGATATGATACAATAATTCCGAATCATAATTATCAACTTGTAATAATCGGTCAATAGTAATCATTATACCATTTTTTACACTGTATATCAAGATTTTTTTCGCATTACATTTAATTTTCGGGCTTTTTATTAATAACTTTTTTAAGATATTGCCCCGTATAAGACTTATCGATCAAGCAGATCTCCTCGGGAGTACCCTGTGCCACGATCTCACCGCCGCCGTCGCCGCCCTCCGGACCTAAGTCAATAATATGATCGGCAGTCTTTATAAAGTCCATATTATGCTCTATTGTAATAACGGTATTTCCGCTGTCAACAAGCTTTTGCAATACGCCTATAAGAATGTGAACGTCTGCTATATGCAAACCCGTTGTCGGCTCATCGAGTACATATACAGTTTTTCCCGTTGGTCTTTTCGACAATTCGGTCGCCAGCTTTACTCTCTGAGCTTCGCCGCCCGATAATGTCGTTGCCGACTGACCAAGCTTTATATAACCCAATCCAACGTCTTTGAGAGTAGAAAGCTTTCTGCTTATCTTTGGTATATTCTTGAAAAACTCTACTGCCTCGTCTACGGTCATATCGAGTACGTCATAAATATTTTTACCCTTGTATTTTACTTCAAGCGTTTCATGGTTATATCTTTTTCCCTTGCACACCTCGCAGGGTACATATACATCGGGCAAAAAGTGCATTTCTATCTTCTTTATACCGTCGCCCTCGCACGTTTCACATCTGCCGCCCTTGACATTGAATGAAAATCTTCCGGAGGAGTAGCCTCTGATCTTAGCGTCATTTGTAGAAGCAAACAATTCTCTTATATCTGTAAAAACGCTCGTATACGTTGCAGCATTTGATCTCGGAGTACGTCCGATAGGTGACTGGTCTATATTTATTATCTTATCGAGGTACTGTATGCCTGTGATCTCGGTATGCTTGCCTGCTCTCGTCTTTGCACGATTCAGAGTACGGGCAAGGCTTTTGTATAATATCTCGTTTATAAGAGTTGATTTGCCCGAACCCGAAACACCCGTTACACATATAAAAGTACCCAAAGGAAATGACACGTCAATGTTTTTAAGGTTATTCTCCGCTGCACCCTTAATACAAAGGATATTTCCGTTTCCTTTGCGTCTTTCTTCGGGTACGGGAACATATTTTTCGCCCGAAAGGTATTGCCCCGTAATTGAATTTTTACACTTCCTGATCTTGTCAACATTGCCTGCGCATACAAGCTGACCGCCGTTTACGCCTGCGCCCGGACCTATATCTATAATGTAATCGGAGGCATTCATTGTATCCTCGTCATGCTCAACTACAATTACAGTATTGCCCAGATCTCTCAATCTTTTAAGTGTATCTATTAACTTATCGTTATCTCGCTGATGAAGTCCTATACTCGGCTCATCGAGTATATACAGCACTCCCATAAGCGATGAGCCTATCTGCGTTGCAAGACGTATTCTCTGACTTTCGCCGCCCGACAGAGTACCCGATGAACGAGAAAGCGTAAGATAATTCAAGCCTACGCTTTTAAGGAAATTAAGCCTTGATCTTATCTCTTTTATTATAAGCTCGCTTATAGTCTGTTCACGTTTGGTAAGCTCCAGTTCATCAAGGAATTTTAACGCTTCAACTATCGAGAAATCGCAAAATTCACTGATATTCAGACCGCCGACAGTGACAGACAAACTTTCCTGCGAAAGTCTTTTGCCGCCGCACATATCACACGGAATTGCGCTCATAAAGTTTTCAAGCTCTTCTTTTATCCAGTTGCTTTTTGTTTCTCGGAATCTTCTTTCAAGATTGTTGATTATACCCTCAAAAGGAGTTTCATATACACCCGAGCCGTACTCGCTTTTTCTCAATACGGTAAGACGTTCACCGTCTGTTCCGTACAGCACCTTTTTCATTATATCGGCAGGCAGATCGGCTATCGGTGTATCAAGCGAAAAGTTGTACTTTTTAGAGAGAGCCTCCATATACATTGACGCTATCGTTGAACCCTCCATAGCCCAGCCGCTTGCTTTTATACCGCCTTGTCTTATAGACTTTGATCCGTCGGGAATAACAAGCGACTCGTCTATCTTCATAAATACGCCCAGACCCGTACACTTTGGGCACGCACCGAACGGATTATTAAAAGAGAACATTCTCGGTGACAGATCGTCAATGCTTATTCCGTGCTCGGGACATGAGTATTTCTGCGAAAAAAGCATATCTTCGCCGTTGATTATATTTATAACAATAAGACCGTCTGAAAGAGTAGAGGCTGTTTCTATTGAATCTGCAAGACGGCTTCTTACAGACGGCTTTACCGATAGTCTGTCAACAACAACATCTATGCTGTGCTTTTTATTCTTTTCAAGCTTTATTTCTTCATCAAGGGTATATATTTCACCGTCAACACGAACACGAACAAAGCCGTCTTTTCGTGTTTTTTCAATAACCTTTGTATGTTCGCCCTTTTTGCCTCTCACAACAGGCGACATAACTTGTATCTTTGTACCCTCTTCAAGCTCAAGTACCTTTTCAACTATCTGATCTACACTTTGCTGTTTTATCACTCTGCCGCAAACGGGACAATGGGGTATGCCAATACGGGCGTATAACAGTCTTAAATAATCATATATTTCCGTAACTGTTCCGACTGTTGAGCGTGGATTCTGCGAGGTCGTTTTCTGGTCGATAGATATTGACGGCGACAATCCGTCTATGCTGTCAACGTCCGGTTTATCAACCTGACCTAAAAACATACGGGCATAAGATGAAAGCGACTCTACATATCTTCTTCTGCCCTCTGCGTATATCGTATCAAATGCAAGAGAGGATTTTCCCGAACCCGACAAGCCTGTTATTACTACAAGCTTATCACGAGGTATGGTGACATCTATATTTTTCAGATTGTGTACTCTCGCACCTTTTACTGTAATATTCTTCTCTGACATAAGTCACCTCATGTAATTTTTGTGCGTACATTAGCAGGGGCATTTTCTGACAAAATGCCCCTCTTTATTCTGAATTTATTACTTCTTATCGTCCTTCTTAGACGGCTTTTTGTGTTCCTTTTTATCTAATACAAAAAATCTTCTTTCGTTTTTCTTCTCGCCTTTTTCCTTTTTTTCGGAATCGTGCTTTTCTTCATCAAGCTTAACCTCGGATACTTCCTCTTCATTGTCTTTTTCAGATTCGTCCGTTTTTTCGCTTTCAGAATAATCCTTATCGGGGTCATACTCGCCCTTCATAATTGCGGTAAACTCTTCACCCGAAAGCTTTTCTTTTACAAGAAGTATCTTTGCGACCTCGTGAAGCTTTTCGATATTATCAGACAGTATCTCAGTAACCTTTTCATAGCCCTCTTGTACAATAGAGAAGATCTCGTCGTCTATCTCGGCTGCGACCTTTTCGGAGTAATTCTTGACATGACCCATATCTCTGCCGATAAATACTTCGTTGGAGCTTTCACCGAATGTGATTGGTCCTAACTTTTTGCTCATACCGTATTTTGTTATCATGGAACGTGCAATATCGGTTGCTCTTTCAATATCGTTTGACGCACCTGTTGATATATCGTTAAAGATAAGCTGTTCGGCAACACGTCCGCCCAACAATACAACGATCTCCTCCTTCATCTCTGTGAAAGTATTATACATCTTGTCTTCACTCGGCAGTGACATTGTGTAGCCGCCTGCAAAGCCTCTCGGAATAATAGAGATCTGGTGTACATCATCCTGAGTTTCACAGAAATAATGTGCAATTGCGTGACCCGTTTCGTGATATGCGGTAATACGCTTATTCTTATCTGTCATTACCTTTGAACGCTTTTCTGTGCCTACAACTACCTTAACAGTCGCTTCTTCTATTTCGCTCATTGTAATAGCCTTGCGGTCACGTCTTGCGGCAAGAAGAGCTGCTTCGTTGAGGATATTTTCAAGATCAGCACCGGTAAAGCCTGCTGTTTGCTGTGCAATCACTTTAAGTTCAACATCGGGCGCAAGAGGTTTATTCTTCGCATGAACTTTAAGTATTTCTTCTCTGCCCTTTATATCGGGTCTGCCTACTACTATCTGTCTGTCAAATCTGCCCGGACGCAGCAGAGCCGGATCAAGAATATCGGGACGGTTTGTAGCAGCTATCATTATAACGCCGATATTTGCGTCAAAGCCGTCCATTTCAACAAGAAGCTGATTCAAGGTCTGTTCACGCTCATCATGACCGCCGCCAAGCCCTGTGCCTCTTTGACGGCCTACCGAGTCGATCTCATCTATAAATATGATACACGGAGCATTCTTCTTTGCCTGCTCAAAAAGATCTCTTACTCTCGATGCACCGACACCGACAAACATTTCAACAAAGTCTGAACCGGAGATCGAGAAAAACGGAACTCCTGCCTCTCCTGCAACTGCTCTTGCAAGCAAAGTCTTACCTGTACCCGGAGGTCCCATGAGGAGTACGCCCTTCGGTATTCTTGCTCCAAGTGTATTGAATTTATCGGGATTTTTGAGGAACTCAACGATCTCTTGAAGCTCTTCTTTTTCTTCGTCTGCGCCCGCAACATCATCAAATACATTTTTCTTGTCGCCGTCGCCTGAATTTTTTACTCTTGCTTTGCTGAACGTGAGCGATTTATCACCGCCAAACGTACCTGACATACGTTTCATAATGATTACCCAGATAACTACAAGAATAATTATCAGACCGATGTTGGGTATTACCGACCACAAAATAGCACTGTCGACCGATCTGTCAATATCGTACTCTATCTTACTGTCGGGGGCGTTGATATAGTCCTGAACATCATCAAGAAAACGCTGAGGATATGCGAGAGAAAAAGTTACCTTCTCCGTCTTATCTTTGAGTTTGAGCTTTAGCTCGCCGCTTTCTGCTTTAAGCTCAAAGGACTCTACCTGCTCCTGCTCGAACATATCCATGATCTCGGAATACTTATATTCGTCTTTAGGTGTATTCATTGCAAATGCACCTGCAACAAGCAAAATAAGCACAGGAAAAACAATACCTATCAATATTCCTTTTAAACTTTTTTCTTTGTTGTTGGTGCTGTTATTATTTCTCTTATTATTATTTTCGTTATCGCTTTTCTTATTGTTATTATCCAAAGAAACTCTCACTCCTTAACCAATGTGTAATATTTAGGAACTGTTCATCAATAACTTTTAATTTCTGATTGTCTGATTTGCCCTGAACAGCGTTAAATTTTCTTGAAATACGTCATATTTCAAGGTATTGTAACGACACACAGGGCAAATTAGGCGAGCATGAAAGTGCAAGTTATTTCTTGACGATTCCTTATACTGAATAGACCTCGGGTTTCAATACGCACAAATAGGGCAGATTACGATAAAGCTCGTTATAGTCGAGTCCGTAACCCACAACAAATTCATCGGGTATCTCTGTGCCGAGATAGTCTATATTAACTTCCTTTTCTCTGCGTGAGGGTTTGCTGAGCAGCGAACAAAGCTTTAGGCTTTCGGGCTTTCGGCATTTCAAAAGCTCCAAAAGGCAGCTCAGAGTATTTCCGCTGTCTACAATATCTTCAACGATTATCACATTTTTACCCTCTATACTGCTTGAAAGATCACGGCTGATCTTTACATTTCCGCTTGAAACAGTTGACGCACCATAGCTTGACGCTATCATAAAATCAATAGTACACGGCACTGTTATTTTTCGCATAAGGTCGGACAAAAATACAACAGAACCCTTCAAAAGTCCTACCAAAATTATCTGCTTGCCCTGATAATCGCTGTTTATTCTGTCTGCAAGCGTTTTAACCATATCATTAAGCTGTTTTTCATCAAACATTATTTTTGAAATATCGTTAAGCATTTTTTTCTTCCCCTGCCTCAATCGTAAAAAACATATCGTTTATAGATCTTACCGCCGCTTTCTCCGAGATACCTATTCCCTCTATCCAAAGAACTTCGCTTCCTTGCGCAAGCATTAAAATATCGTTTCTTCTCTCCGAAGGTATTTTTAACTCTGTAAAAAGCTTTTTTACGCTTTTTGTACAATTTCTGCCAAACGGTTTGAAATAATCGCCGCTTCTTCTGTTCCTGAATAGTACGTCACCCGCTATTATATCACAGCTTATCCTATCATTTAATAACTTTTTGTAAACTTTACGTTCGTATATCGTAAAATCAATCTTTTTTTCAGAGAAAGTATAATACTTCTCTTTATACCTATAAGTACTCCCGAGCTGTATATTGCTTATCTCAAAAGCTTTGTTACTATCATAGCTTTCATTATTTATTCTGTTATCAAAAACAAGTATTCCGTTCCGACATCTGACAATTCTGTCTTTTCTGAGTTCTGCTGCACCACTGCCTGCTCTGACTTCATTCACGATAAGATCAATATGCTTTTTTTCGGGTGTAATATCAAAATATTCTTGTACGGCTGTTTTTAACACAGCCGACAATAGATAATCGTCACAGCTTTTCAGAACCGCAATATCAAGTCCTTTATCAGTCTTGCAGCCGTTTAATACTTTCCGGCACTCTTTCTTTAAGTGACGTGTTTCTTTCTCGGCTAACAGTGACAATCTGTTTACTGCTTCGTCTGCCTCCGGATTTATCTCTTTCAGCAAAGGCAATACGTTAAGCCTTATTTTGTTTCTTGTATAATCGCTTTTTAAGTTTGTACTGTCGGTAACAAAAGACAAGTTATTATCAGAACAGTATTCCTCTATCATTTTTCTGCTGCAAAAGATCAGCGGTCTGATAATACTCCCCCTGACAGGCGGTATTCCGCACAGTCCGTCAACTCCGCAGCCCCTTATAATATTAAAAAGAACAGTTTCGGCGTTATCCGAAGATGTATGAGCCGTTGCCACAGCGGTGTGTACATCTGTAACAAGAGAATCAAAGAACTTATATCTTTCTTCTCTGCCGCACTGCTCTTCACCTATCTTTCTTTGCCGTGCAAGCTTTGGTATTTCTTTTTTGGTATAATACAGCTCTATTCCGTACTTTTCACAAAAGCTCTTAACAAACAGATAGTCTCGCTGCGCTTCTTCACCTCGGATACAATGATTGAGGTGTGCCGCACATACTGTAATCCCTAACTGAGTTTCGTGAGTTTTCAGATAATGCACAAGACAGATCGAATCAGCCCCGCCCGAAAGAGCGACAATTATCTTATTTTTGCCATTGAGCATATTATACTCACAAAGAGCTTTATTGATCAACGCATCAAGGCTCATCAATATTCCCCCTTGCAGTGAATCGCATAAATTCGCCTCTCCAATGCAGTGATACGGAACCCATTTCGCCGTGACGGTTTTTTGCTATGATACATTCGCCGCTGTTTTTATCGGTATTTTCATCGGGAGTTTTCGACTGATCGTTATAATAGTCTTCTCTGTACAGGAAAAGCACTATATCTGCGTCCTGCTCGATAGAACCCGAATCACGCAGGTCTGAAAGCTGCGGCTTATGGTCTGTTCGCTGTTCGCTTGCACGGGATAACTGTGACAAGGTCAATACGGGAACATCAAGCTCCTTTGCCAATATTTTCAGATTTCTTGTAATATCGGAAATTTCCTGAACTCTGTTCTCTATTCGTTTTCCGCTTTGCATAAGCTGCAAATAGTCAATAATAACAAGAGAAACATCTTTCAAGCGTCTGATCTTTGCTTTCATTGCAGGAACGGTAATACTCGGGGTGTCGTCAAGATAAAGCGGACAGTTCGACAAAACATCACCGGCGGAAATAAGGCGTGCCCATTCGTCGTCATTCAGCTTGCCTGTTTTTATCTTCTGGCTCGGTATCATACCCTCGCTTGACAAAAGTCTTGAAGCAAGCTGTTCTTTTGACATTTCAAGAGAAAAGAACGCAACCTTCTTTCGCTGTGCGGCTGCAACCGATCTTGCAATGTTGAGTGCGAAAGATGTTTTTCCCATACCGGGACGTGCCGCCAATAGTATAAGGTCTGAACGGTTAAGTCCGGTTATATACTTATCTATACCGCCTATACCTGTTGACAGCGGTTTCATTTCGTCGTTATCGACTGCGTTCAGCTTATCAAGACGATTGTATGTTTCTTGAATGACCTCTGAAATATGCTGAAGTCCTTGTATGCTTTTTCCTTGACGAATATCGAAAATTCGCTGCTCTGCCATATCTATAAGGACATCTGCAGCCATTGTGCCTTCAACTGATTCTTCGATAGTTTTTCTCGACGCTAAAATAAGCGAACGAACGTCAAAATTTTCTCTTACTATCTGAGCATATACTTCAACACTGCTTGTGGAAATTGCCGCCTGACCCAATGATACAAGATAGGCTTTGTCTTCGCTTTCGTTAAAGCCTCTGTATTTTTTCATTTCTTGAAGGAGTGTGACAAAATTAATTGCTTTTCCGTCAACATACAGATCAAGCATTGCAGTATATATTGTCCGGTGCTTATCAAGATAGAAATACTCCGGCTTCGGAATGATCTGAGCAACGCTTGACATACATTCCGAATCTACTATTACGGAGCCTAAAACTATCTGTTCCGCATCGGAACTGTAAGGCAGTCTTTCGCCGCCCTGAAAATCTTCTGCTGCCAATTAAAAATCACCTCTACAACAAGCAGTCTTTGAAATTTCCGCAGTTATTCAAAAGAAAACCACAATTCTATTACCTGCGAACATACTAATATAAGTTCGTTATACGAATAAACTCTATCAATCGTTCATTGTTATTGCACATTACATTTATTCTGTAACTTCAACAATTACCTTTGCAGTAATACCCGTATAAAGCTTTATCTCGCAGTCATACTTGCCGTACTGCTTTATCTCACCCGTTATTGTGATCTTACGCTTATCAATAACTTCTCCGTATCTCTGCTTTATCTCGTTTGAGATCTCTTTCGGAGTTATCGAACCAAAAAGCTTGCCGTTGCCGCCCGATTTTGCGTGTATTACAACAGTTTTAGCTTCAAGCCTTGCTTTAACTGCATTTGCATGAGCTATGTCCTGATCTCTTTTAAATTTCTTTGATTCCTCAGCGTTTTTAAGCTCGTTCATCACCTGAGAATTTGCTTCCTTCGCAAGATTTCTCGGAAATAAAAAGTTTCTTGCGTAACCGTCGCTTACATTTACAAGCTCTCCCTTTTTTCCTAATCCTTTTACATCTTCAAGCAATACTGCTTTCATTATATATTCCTCCTCTTGATTGCGTTCGCTTCTTCTGTATCTTCGCTTATCATTTCATTGATAGCGTTGATAAGCTTTTCTCGAGCCGCATCTTTTGTTATCTTTCCCAGATTTGCGCCTGCCATTGTCTGATGACCGCCGCCGCCTAATTTTTCCATTACAAGCTGTACGTTCATATCTCCGAGTGATCGGGCAGATACGCACATATTGTCATGCGACTTATACAAAACATAAGACGCCTGAACATCCTGGATAGTAAGCAGTTCATCGGCAGCCTGAGCCGCTGTCAAACGAATATCTTTATCTCCGTTCATAGCGTCATCTGTGCAGGCAATTGCGCTGTTGTTATATATTTCAGCCTCGGAAACAAGGCGTGATTTTGTTTTGTATGTATTGAGAGAATCGGAGAAAAGCCGCTTTACCTCAACCGTATCTGCGCCCTTTCTCTTCAGATAAGCCGCCGCCTCAAAGGTTCTCACACCCGTTCGCAGAACAAAGTTCTTTGTATCAAGCATTATACCTGCAAGCAAAGCCTCAGCCTCGTGTTTATTAAGTGAATCTGTATTGAGATACTGCACAAGCTCCGTTACCATTTCGCTTGCAGACGAAGCAAAAGGATCATGAAAAAATACGCTTGCATTATCTATATGCTTTACCATCATACGGTGGTGATCTATTACCACTATGTTCTTACACATATTATATAGCTCGGGATCGTCAACAAATGTCGGCGAATGAGTATCTACAATAATCAAAAGCGTTCTCTCTCCGACATTTTCACGGGCAGCAGCAGGCGGTATGAACACGCTTTCATATCCGTTGGCTATGAAATTATTGAGAAAAATGCTTGCCAGGGTAGTATCTCTGTTTATTACAATATGAACGTCATTTGAATAAGTCTTTGAAATAACGCTCCACATACCAACGGCAGCACCCACTGCGTCAAGGTCTGAGGACTGGTGTCCCATAATATAGATATTGTCTGAAAGCTCGATCTTCTGAGCAAGAGCTCTTGCAATTACTCTTGCCTGAACCTTTTCAAGCTTTTCCATGCCCTGAGCAACGCCGCCGAAAAATTCGTAATCATCATTATTCTTTATAGCAACCTGATCTCCGCCTCTGCCCAATGCAAGGTCAAGTGCCTGCATTGACCACTGCTCGCACTGCTTGAACGTACTGCCGCCTCTGCCTACACCCATTGATATAGTTGAAACAGACATATTATCGGCAGCCTTTACTGCTCTGATCTCTTCAAGCAGCTTGAATTTAGATTCGATTGCAAGCTTTAAATGCTTTTCGTCAAGTATTATTTTGTATCTTCCGACAGCACTTTTTACATACACGCCGTCAAATGACAGCACCCATTTTTTTATTATGGATTCTATCTGAACCATAGCCTGATTAATATTGTCGTCTGTAATATTTCTTTCAAACTCATCTCTGTTATCAAGATTAACGCTTGCAACAACAGGCTTTGCGTCGTTAAAAAGCTGTGCGGCCTGCTTGTTCTCGGTATCATCAACATAATACAGCACATAGCCGTAATTGATCTCGGTGGCAATAACGGTATAACAGCGATTTTCGTAAATAATATCTGTACCGTCCTTTAAAAGAAGAGTTTCTATATCTTCTCCGCATATATAGTGGTCTATCATCTCGCCCGTACAATCTCGTCCGTTTGAAAGCTTTCTTTTAAATCGGGCATTATACCACAATATCTCTCCGTCTTTTCCAATCACCACGGCAGGCAGAGAAAATTTTTCCAAATAGGTATGGTCTATGCCTTTGATACCTCTTACTGCGTCTTTTACTACCTTGTTTACATACCTTCGGAATTTTATACCCGATAATATGATAATGACACCAAATATTATTGCTACGATAAGGTCAAACAAAAATACCTGCCCGTCATATCTTCTGGCAGTAAAAGCCATCAGCACAAGTCCTATCGAAAATAGAATACAGTGCGGCTGAAGATACATTGGTTTTTTCATCAAAAATCAACCTCTAATTCGTTCCTGTAAAATAAAGCTCTTTCAGACTTTTTCCGCTTGTAAACAATACTGTTTCAACAACGGAACGTACAAAATACATTGCACATTGCAGTCTGCATTGCACATTGTACATTCAGACTGTGCAAAAAGTAGTGTTCTTCTATGTCAAGCCTTACTGCGCCGCCTTGGAGCGGCGAGGCAACTTTGGCTCAAAATCATACTTAGGGGCATTTTCTGCCAAAATGCCCCTCTTCCAAAAACAGTCCGCAGGACTGTTTTTGAAATTCACCCCTAAAAGGGCTGGAGCGTGCCTCCGGCGGCTAAGGGGCGCTGCCCCTTAGAACCCCGCAAGCCTTTTG
>JAFOMO010000201.1 GCA_017418905.1 Clostridia bacterium
GAGGGGCATTTTGCGTGACCATGCCCCTTACTTCCGTCTAAAACAAAAGTTCCCCCGCCGCTCCAAGGCGGCGCAATAAAGTATGCATTAAACAAACTTTACTTTTTGCACAGTCTGAATGTGCAGTGTGCAATGATTGTTGGCTATACTTTATTGAACACATTAACCTACGAATTAGAGTGTGAGGTTTTGAGAGTTAAGAGTTTAAAGAGGTATATCGTAAAATTGATAATGCGATAGAAAAAAGAAAAAATGAAAGATGAGGGAATGTGGAATGTATGAGTATCATGTTATTATGGATCTTGAGATGAATCCGGTAGAGAGAACAAACAAAGACGCTTTTTTTAAACTAAGACAAGAGGTTATAGAGATCGGCGCAGTTAAGCTTGATAAAGACTTGAATATTATCGATCGCTTCGATATTTATGTAAAGCCCGAGTATAACCGACAGATCGAACCCGATATTACAAAGCTTACGGGAATACACAGTGGAATGACAAAAAATGCCGATCCCTTTGAAAAGGCACTTGCAAAATTTGCGGAGTGGGTAGGCTGTGAGAAGAAAACGAGAATATATAGCTGGAGTGACAGCGATCCTGTTCAGCTGCGCAAGGAGTGTGCCTACAAGGGCGTACAGTATCCGACATCTTTTAAACGCTGGCTTGATTTTCAAAGGGTGTTTCCGAGAATGATGCAGTTCCCTTATACACAATCGCATATTGCACTTACCGAGGCTGTTAAGTACTTTAATATATACATAGACAATAAAAAGGTACACGGCGCATTGTATGACGCAGAAATAACTACTGCACTTCTGATCGACTTCTTGAACGGCAGCTACAAAAAGACAGCAGAATACATTAAAGAACTCACTCAGCCTAAAAGTATCGGGAATACTATTGCCGAGCTTTGCGGCGGCGAATTTGCAGATTTTTATAACAGCTTAGAATAGCAAAAAACAAAGGGGATATGCGAAAGTGCGTATCCCCTATAATTATTATACAAAAAAACAAAAAGGAGCTTCCTGCGAAGCTCCTCTGAGTTTGTTGTGTGTTACACTGTTACACTGCTCTGGTAACCTTACCGGAACGCAGGCAACGGGTGCATGCATAAATACGCTTAGGAGAACCGTCTACAACAGCCTTAACTCTTTTTACGTTCGGCTTCCAAGTTCTGTTAGAACGTCTGTGAGAGTGAGAAACCTTAATACCAAATGTTACACCCTTACCGCAAATATCACACTTTGCCATTTGTCTGCACCTCCCTAACTTAATGATTTTATACGACATTTATTATATTAACAGATTACAAATAAAAATGCAAGCGTTTTTTGAAAAAATAAAAAATAAAATATTACACTCTGCCGCTGTATAATTATATACAATTTTACTATCACATTTCTGTATAGTAATAAAGAGAAATGAACAGACCCCGGACAAAATTTCGCAGATTTTGTCGGCGGTTGTTTTGTGTTACCGTTAGATAACCTTGTTTCGTTAACACTATTATATCATTGCAGAAGATAAAATGCAATATACAAATTTGAATTTTTATAAACTCAAAAGTAAATTTCCAAATTATAAATTACACTTTCAACTTTCCGCTTTTGACAAAAAATTTTCTTGTATTTTTCAAGCCTTTATTATATAATATAAGATGTATATTTATGTTCGGTTTACTTTTTTTGTATAGGAGAGATGAAATGCTATATTCAATATTAAGCGGCAATACATCATTTATAGAGATCGTAATGCATATTGTCGCTGTTATTCTTGTAATTGTCCTTATACTTCCGTTTCATGAGCTGGCTCACGGCTATATAGCTTATAAGCTCGGTGACGATACCGCAAAAAAAGCAGGCAGATTAACATTTAATCCGCTTCATCATATAGACTACATGGGCGCATTATGTATGGTACTCGTGGGCTTCGGTTGGGCAGACCCCGTTCCCGTGAACCCTTATAACTTCAAAAATCCGAGAAAAGATATGGCTTTGGTTGCCCTTGCAGGCCCTGCTGCAAATATGATCGCTGCTTTGGTCGGCGGTCTGATACAAAATGCTTTTTTGTGCTTCGTTCCCGCAACAACGGCTGCATGGTATTATGCGGTGGCTGTATTTTTTCAGTATTATATTTCTGTCAATATCGGTCTTGCTGTTTTTAATCTTATACCGCTGCCGCCGCTTGACGGGTCAAAAATTCTCGGCGCACTGCTGCCGACAGAGGCTTATGTTGCTATGATGAAAAACGAAAGAACTCTTTCTTTTGTGCTGCTTGCTTTAGTCTGGCTCAATATTGTTGATAAGATCGTGTATTATCCGAGACTTATTCTTGAGTATGCAGTGTACTTTGTTACCGCTTTGCCGTTTCTTCCGTTTAGTTAAGGGTGATATATAGTTGGAACAAATAACTTATAAACTGCCTGTTTTTGAAGGTCCTCTTGATCTGCTTTTGTCGCTTATCGCAAAGAATAAGCTGAATATCTATGATATAGAAATTTCTGTTCTGCTTGAACAATATACCGAAAAGATAAAGCAAATGCAGAGCGAACAGATGGATATAGCGTCTGAGTTTCTTGAAATGGCGTCACGTCTGGTGTATATAAAGTCTGCAATGCTGCTGCCCAAGTATGAAGAAGAGGCAGAGGAGCTAAAAAAAGAGCTTACAGGACAGCTTCTTGAATATCAGCTTTGTAAAGAAATAGCCGCCGTTATGGCAGGACTTATATCTTTTGATACGTTTTGCAGAGAACCGTCAAAGATAGATTATGATATGACGTATAATAGGATACACAACCCGATAATTTTGCAGGACGCATATATAAGAGCAGTCGGCAGAGGTAAAAAACATCTGCCGCCGCCCGGCGAAGCGTTCAAAGGCATTGTTGCAAGAAGGATCGTACCTGTCGGCGCAAGAATAACATACATTACCGATCTGCTGAAAAGTAAAGGAACTTGCACATATGAGCAGCTTTTTTTGTCGAGTACAGACAGAAGTGAGCTGGTTGCAACATTTCTTGCAGTTTTAGAGCTTGTAAAAAATAAGCATATACGCATAGAGGGCGACGGCGATGAAGCGCAGGTAATGCTCATTGACAGTGTGCAGGAAGGAGAGACAGAACTTCTGTGAATAAAGATGAAATTTTGGGGGCTGTTGAGGCTATACTGTTTGCAAGCGGTACTCCTGTTGAGGTTGAAAAAATTGCCGCCGCACTGGAGCTTGATACGGCAACGGTGAATAGCTGTATTGACGAGCTTATACGCACTTATTCGTCAAAGGAAAAGGGCATTAGAATTATACGGCTCAATAAAAGCGTACAAATGGTAAGTGATAAGAAGTACGGTCAGTATGTCCGCAGAGTTATGGATATGAAAAAAAATACTCCTCTTTCACAAGCCGCTATGGAGGTATTGGCAGTTGTGGCGTATAATCAGCCCGTAACAAAGGCTTTTGTAGAGCAGGTGAGAGGCGTTGATTGCTCGGGCGTTATAGGCAGTCTGTGCCAAAAAGGACTTATAGAAGAAAAAGGCAGATTAGAGCTGCCCGGCAGACCCTTGCTTTATGGTACTACCGATCATTTTTTAAGGTGCTTTAGCATTGAAACTCTTGAAGGACTGCCAAAGCTGCCCGAAAAGAAGGATAATGACGATACCGACGAAGAAACAAAAGAATAAACGTTTTTTATGGGGGTGACGGCTTGATAATACTGAAAATTTTACTTTGGGTATTGCGTATTATTCTTGCCGTACTCTGCTTGATCGTCATAGCTTTTGCAATTCCGGTGCGGCTTGAAGTAGGTTACAGCGAAAAAATAAAGCTTACGGTCAAGTATCTGTTTTTGAAATTTCCGATAGATCTTGAAAAGGAAAAGCCGGAGAAACCCAAAAAACTGAAGAAAACAAATAAAAAGCTGTTTAGTATAAAAAAAGCCGATAAAGCCGTAAAGACAGGCGCAAATAATACGGCAGATAAAAAAGTCAATGAAACTTTTTCAGATGTATCGGACAGTAATAATACAAAAAAAGCAGAGCAGAAAAGCCTCAAAAAAGAAAAGAAACCCAAAAAGAAAAATAAGACCCTTGAAAAGCTGAAAGATACCTTTAAAAAACACGGTTTAGAGGGTATAATGGAAATAATAAGAGAGCTTGCAGGCATTTGCGGCGGTTTGCTTGGGTGCGTGTTTAAGCATATTGTTATAGTAAAGCTTGACTTGAATATTGTAGTCGCATTTGAGGATTCATACAAAACAGCCGTAAATTACGGTTATGTCTGTTCGGGGGTATATCCCGGGCTTGCGGTGATACTCAGGACGTTTAAGTATAAAGATTATAATGTCAATATCACTGCTGATTTTGACAAGAAAAAACCCGAGATAGATGTTACAGCCGATGTGTCTATTGTACCGTGGTTTGTGGTGATAGGCGGCATTAAGGCATTGATAAGATTTTTAAAGCTGAAAGCAAAAGGATTATTGTAATACTACTAATAAATATAGAAAGGTTGTGCTTCTTATGGCTAATCATCTTGATAATATGATGAATACCACAATGGAAAATATAAGACAAATGGTTGATGTAAACACCATTATCGGCGAGCCTGTTATTTGTCCCGATGGTACTGTCATTATTCCCGTTTCAAAGGTAACATACGGCTTTGCGGCAGGCGGCTCTGATCTTCCGCCGAAAACCAATACAAATAAAGAGTTCTTCGGCGGCGGCAGCGGCGCAGGTGTGTCAATTCAGCCTGTTGCGTTTCTGGTAGTAAACAACGGCTCTGTAAAAATGCTTAATATGGAGTTTGACGGTGCTGTTGACAGAGTTATAAGTATGATACCCGATTTTGCCGATAAGGTCGGAGAGCTGTTCAAGAAAATGAGCAAGAAAAAGGAAGAAAAGAACGCTAAAGAAGACGATGCAAAGGTAGTTTCGGCAGGATACAGCGAGGCGGAGGATATAGACGAAACCAACTTTTGAACAGTTCCTAATGAATAATATAATATTGCCGCACATATATTTGTAAAAATATATGGAGTGGTGAATGTTGAAAAAAATCGTTAAAATCTTTTTATGTGTGGTATTATCTGTATACTCAGCGTCGGGCTTTGCAGTAAAAGCGGCGGCAGAGTCCGAAATACCTGTGATAAGCGCATACGCATATGCGTTGTACTGCGTGAATACGGGTGAGTTTTTGCTGTCGGGCAGAGGTGACGAAAGACTTCCTATGGCAAGCACCACAAAAATTATGACTGCAATTCTCGGCATTGAGGCTATGCAGGCGGATAATAACGAAACTGTGGTCACGATTACACCCGATATGTATGCAGAGGGTTCTTCTATGTATCTGAGAGCAGGAGAGAAGCTGCTTATGTCTGAGCTTGTGGGCGGTATGCTTATGGTGTCGGGCAATGACGCTGCAAATGCCGTTGCTTTAAGCGTGGGCGGAAGCTTTGAGGGCTTTGCGGAGATGATGAATAATAAGGCCTGCGAGATAGGACTTTTGGATACAAGCTTTGTAACAGCGTCGGGGCTTGACGCAGACGGTCATTATACAACAGCGTGCGATCTTGCAAGGCTTATGGAATATTGTATGTCGAACAGCCTTTTTAGAGAGATAGATAAAAGCCCGAGTATTACAGTGAATTTTGTAGAGCCTGATTCTAAGGTGCAAACATATTACAACGAAAACAGACTGCTGCGAGAGTATGAGTATTGCATTGCAGGAAAAACAGGTTATACCGATAAGGCAGGCAGAACGCTTGTGTCGTGTGCCGAAAAGGACGGTATAAGGCTTATCGCCGTGACACTGAATGACGGTGATGACTGGAACGATCATAAGAATATGTATGATTACGGCTTTGACCGCTTGTATATGCAAAAGGCAGATATATCGTTTG
Source organism: Clostridia bacterium (assembly GCA_017418905.1). Classification (GTDB taxonomy): domain Bacteria; phylum Bacillota; class Clostridia; order Oscillospirales; family Acutalibacteraceae; genus RUG592. The sequence continues at coordinate 5,893 of JAFOMO010000201.1, forward strand.
ATGATCTTAGCATACCTGTTGTGGGCGGTACACAAGATACTGCATACCTGAATGTCGGTGAACAGCCGTCTGTATGTACAAGTAACGGAGATATATCAGATGTTGAGATCGTGTATGATATTCCGAAATTTTTGTATGCGCCCGTTGCTCAGGGTGATGTGATAGGTAAGATCAGATACTATAAAAACGGAGTGTATGCAGGGGAGAGTGAAGTGTATTCGTGTGATACGATATTATATAAAGAAACTCCCACTTCGTTTATTGATAATGTATTAAGCTTTTTTAAAAGAATATTAGTAAAATAAAATAAAGGATAAGAAAAGAATATGGCAGAGAAAGTAAGACTTCAGAAGCTGCTTGCGGAATGTGGAATAGCTTCACGCAGAAAAGCAGAGGAATTGATACAAAAGGGTCAAGTAAAGGTCAACGGTCAAGTGGCGCAGATAGGCGATAAGGTTGACCCTATAAGCGACAAGGTAGTTGTATTCGGGAAGAGAGTAAGTACCGCTTCAAAGAAGAAGCATTACTACATAATGCTGCATAAGCCGAGAGGTTATGTTACTACTATGAGTGACGAAAAGGGCAGAAAATGCGTTGCCGATCTTGTAAAAGATGTTCCTGCAAGACTTTTCCCTGTGGGCAGACTTGACAGAGAATCAGAGGGTTTACTGCTTATGACAAATGACGGTGACTTTGCCAACAAGGTAACGCACCCTGCAAAGCACGTATACAAGGTATACCGAGTTACTGTGCGCCCGAAGATCACTGAAGAACAGATAGCTGCAATGAGCGTTGGAATGGTGATAGACGGCAAGAGAACTCAGCCTTGCGAGGTGCGTGTAAAGTCTCGTGAAGAGGGCAGAGTGGTGCTTGAGATAGTACTCAGAGAGGGCAGAAACAGACAGATAAGAAAGATGTGCGAGCAGTTGGGCTTAGAGGTTGCAAGGCTTAAGAGAACGGCTATCGGACAGCTTAAGCTTGGAATGCTGCCGCAGGGCAAGTGGAGAGAACTTACTGCAGACGAGGTAAAGAGGATAACCGCCCAGCCGAATACAACGGTGCAGACCTTTAATTATAAGTGATTAGTGTTGAGTTTTGAGAGAAATGTGCAGTGTGCAATGATTGTTGGCTATACTTTTTTGA
>JAFOMO010000202.1 GCA_017418905.1 Clostridia bacterium
AAAGGCTCTGCCTTTGGAATCCGGTCGCTTTTTGAAAAAAGCGACGTAAAAACTTTATTTTGGTTTTTGCACATTGCACATTGCTCTTACTCTCTCGACTTCTCTCCTTACGTTATCGGGGTTCGGTCCTCCTATGGGTGAGCGTTCATATGCGCATTTTTCAAGCCCGATAGCGGTATATACTCCCTCGTCAAATATATCGCATATCTTTTTGTACTCTTCAAGCGGCAGAGTTTCAAGCGTTAAGTCAAGCTCTAAGCACTTTGCAACAAGCTCGCCTGTCGCCTTATATGCATCTCTGAACGGCAAGCCTTTCTTTACAAGATAGTCTGCGCAGTCTGTTGCGTTGATAAATCCGCCTGCGGCTGCCTTTCTCATATTCTGCGGTAATACCGTCATAGTATCAAGCATTGGTGTAAATGCCGTAAGGCACATTTTTACCGTATCAACTGCGTCAAAGATAGCCTCTTTATCCTCCTGCATATCTTTGTTGTATGCAAGCGCTATACCCTTCATAACTGTAAGAAGTGTTGTGAGATCACCGAAAACTCTTCCCGATTTTCCTCTTACAAGCTCGGCAATATCGGGGTTTTTCTTTTGCGGCATTATGCTTGAACCCGTGGAAAATGCGTCGTCAAGCTCTATAAACTTGAACTCATGACTGCACCAGAGAATGATCTCCTCGGAAAAACGTGAAAGGTGTACCATAATTATCGACAAAGCGGAGGCAAACTCTATGCAGAAATCTCTGTCGGAAACTCCGTCAAGGCTGTTGTGCGTAACGTCTGCAAAATCAAGCAAAGAAGCTGTATACATACGATCTATCGGATAAGTTGTACACGCAAGCGCACCGCTGCCCAGGGGCATTACGTCCATACGCTTTTTGCAGTCGTCAAGTCGGGATAGGTCACGCAAAAGCATTTCTGCGTATGCCAACAAATGATGACCGAATGTTATAGGCTGCGCTCTTTGCAGGTGAGTATATCCGGGCATTACCGTTTCTGCGTTCTCGTAAGCCTTATTGCAGATGACCTCTGCAAGACCCTTAACAAGAGATGATACTTCATCGACTTGCTTTTTGAGGTATAACTTGATGTCAACGGCAACCTGATCGTTTCGGCTGCGTGCGGTGTGAAGTCTTTTGCCCGTATCGCCCAGACGGGCGGTAAGCTCGCCCTCGATAAATGTATGAATATCCTCAGCCTCGGGGTCAATGGTAAGTGTGCCGTTTTCAATATCGGCAAGAATGTCCTTCAAGCCCTGCCCTATTGCGTCTGCCTCGCTCTGAGATATGATACCGCACTTTCCGAGCATTGCGGAGTGTGCGATACTGCCCTCTATATCTTCTTTGTACATTCGGCTGTCGAATGATATTGATGAGTTGAAATCATTTGTTGTTTTGCTTAATGCCTTTTGGAATCTTCCTTTCCACAACTGCATAAAAACCAAACCTCCCGGTAAAAAATACCTTTTATTTTCGTATTCGGAATAATAATATTTCTCTGTAAAAAACACTTTACGGGAGGGCGACAAACACCCTCCCACAAGTATATTATCGGTTAAAGATATATAGCAAACGTCAATAATAATTTCCTTTTAATTAATTTCAAGCGAAAAAATTCCACTTTCCAAATTCAGACCGTGCAAAAAGTAGTGTTCTTCTATGTCAAGCCTTACTGTGCCGCCTTGGAGCGGCGGGGTGACTTTTGTTCAAAATCGTACTTAGGGGCATTTTCTGCCAAAATGCCCCTCTTCCAAAAACAGTCCGCAGGACTGTTTTTGAAATTCACCCCTAAAAGGGCTGGAGCGTGCCTCCGGCGG
>JAFOMO010000203.1 GCA_017418905.1 Clostridia bacterium
AGCCTTTTTCAAAAGGCTTGCGGGGTGCAGGGGCAGAGCCCCGCCCGCCGGAGGCACGCTCCAGCCCTTTTAGGGGTGAATTTCAAAAACAGTCCTGCGGACTGTTTTTGAAAGAGGGGCATTTTGGCAGAAAATGCCCCTTACTTCCGTTCAAAACAAAACTTTCCCCGCCGCTCCAAGGCGGCGCAATAAAGTATGCATTAAACAAACTTTACTTTTTGCACAGTCTGAACGCGCAATTCGCAATTGTTGAAGGTTATACTTTCTTGGTATAGCAAAGTAAAAATTCAGTTCGCATGCAATAAATTATCGGTATTATTGTGTATGACCGCATAATTGCGCATTGCGCATTACGAATTGCGAATTGTTATAATAACACGAATAACGCTCGGCTGTAAGGTCAAGCGTTATTCTGAAAAAGAATTATTTTTTACTCGCCCAAAAGACGCTTCATAACCTCCTGGTATGCGTCTTCAACACCGCCCATATCTCTTCTGAAGCGGTCTTTGTCGAGTTTTTCGTTTGTAATGCTGTCCCAGAAACGGCAGGTATCGGGGGAAATCTCGTCTGCAAGAACAATTGTGCCGTCTTTGAGTCTGCCGAACTCAAGCTTGAAGTCTACAAGCTCAATGTTTACCTCTTTGAGGTACTCTGTGAGTATATCGTTTACCATAAATGCATACTTTGCAATTGTGTCAAGCTCTTCTTTTGTTGCATAGTTCATTGCAAGAATATGATACTCGTTAACCATAGGATCACCGAGCTCATCATCTTTATAGCAGTATTCAAGAACAGTTTTGCCAAGCTTTGTACCCTCGGGCAGACCAAGTCTTTTTGCAAGGGAGCCTGCGGCGATATTGCGAACGATAACCTCAAGCGGAACTATAGATACCTTCTTTACGATAGTATCTCTGTCGCTGATCTCTTCAACAAGGTGAGTAGGAACGCCCTTAGACTCAACAAGCTTCATAAGGTGGTTTGTTACTCTGTTGTTGATAACGCCCTTACCGAGGATAGTGCCTTTTTTAAGACCGTTATTAGCGGTAGCGTCGTCCTTGTAGGATACGATACAATAATTTTCGTTGTCTGTTGCAAAAACCTTTTTTGCCTTGCCTTCATACATCTGAACTGTCTTTTCCATAGTTTTTTCCTCCGATTTTTAAAATAAATCTATTAAAATAAATTATCAGCCGTTATATTTTGCAGCTACTGCCTTATCTTTTTCAAGAACAGTCTGCATAGCCTTTGTGCGAGCCATTGCAAGCTTTTCTGCAAGAGTGCTGTCTTCTACCGCAAGCACCTGCAAAGCAAGCAGAGCCGCATTTGCCGCACCGTCTATTGCAACTGTTGCAACGGGAATACCGGAGGGCATTTGTACCGTTGACAAAAGAGCGTCAAGACCGTCGAGAGTTGACGACTTTATCGGAATACCGATAACGGGCAATGTAGTATTAGCTGCAATTGCTCCTGCAAGGTGTGCTGCCTTGCCTGCGGCGGCAATGATTGCGCCGAAACCGTTTTCTCTTGCGTTTACGGAAAAATCTCTTGCTTCAATGGGTGTTCTGTGCGCCGAGAAAACGTGTACCTCAAACGGAGCCTCGTATTCTTTGAGCACGTCAAGAGCCTTTTCAACAACAGGCAGATCGCTGTCACTGCCCATTATCACTGCGATTTTCTTCATAAGTATGATAGCCTCCTCATACTGCCCCGTCAAAAAATAATACAGTCCTACCATAAATACTCATCTCCGGTTAAAAGACTTTAAAGACTTTAATCAGAGAGCAGTATAAGTAGGACTGCTCAGACGGTCGGCATTGTTGTACCTTTTTGCTTTGTGTGAAAATTCTGCCAATAAGGATAAATCAAGAGTGTTTTTTCTCATTTATCCGCCGGCTACAAAAAGTCTTACCTGAGATAATTTTAACATTACAATCCGCTTTTGTCAACGATTTTCAAACACTTATCAAAAAAAATTGAAAATTGAAAATGGAAAATTGAAAATTAATAAATGCCCAAAATTCACACAAAACTTTGACCGTGAGCAGCTGCGAATTGCGAATTGAGAATTGCGCATTGAAAATGCACACATATTTTTATATTGAAAGATAAAATTTATACATAAGGGAATTTTAAAAGCGACTGAGCAAAATCCTTTGACTATGTACTTATTGTATGTTAGAATATACAAGTACGGAAATAGAGAAAAACAAAGAAAAAAAAGAGAAAGAAAA
>JAFOMO010000204.1 GCA_017418905.1 Clostridia bacterium
CAGACTGTGGTATCTGAACGGTATGATATACTTCGATTCAAAGAACTACGAAAAAGCCCGTGATGCATACATTCAGGCAGATAAGCTCATACCGAATGACCCGTCAACTATGTTTGCGCTTGCAAATACTTATGACGCTCTGAAAGAGTATCAGAAGGCTTACGATCTGTGCAAACAGATACAATCGCTTTACCCCAACGGTACGGAACATCTTGTTGACCTCTACGGAGTAAGCGGTCATGTCGGAGGCTTGATGAACTCTCTTCGAGGCTATGTAAAGGAGGATTAAAGTCATGACGGCAGTTTTATTATTTGTAATACTTGTTTGCTGCTTAATGGCAGGCTTCTTCTTTCAGTGCTCAACGCTTTTATGTATAATCGGGTTTACAGCTTCCGCAGCGCTTTTAGCAGTACAGGTGTTTCTCTTTAAAGAAAGCAAATTAAAGCGTATTCTTATGCCGATATTTTGTTTTGTATTATTGTGCTTCTGTATGCTGATACCTATTCAGCCAACAGGCTGCGGCTATTACAATTACTCCGGACTTTTAGAGGACTTTGCAAATGCACAGCTATCCGATAAAACAGACAGATCTCAGGAAAAACTTGACGAGATAACACAGCGTTACGGCGAGACCGATGATCTTAAATACATAATGGCATTAAAAGCGATCGACAGAAACGCACTTGATGAAGCCGAGAAAATAGCCGATTCTTTTACCAATAAGAGAAGCGAAAACTATTATACGATAAAAGAAAGAGTAATAGCGACAAAGCATGAGTTTTCCGATGATCTCGCTGATATGCTTATTGATCTGTATGAAGACGCAGCAGAGGATAATCCCGATTGGACTCATGCATTAAAGAGTCTGGGCGCTGTGCTTATGGATGAGGAGAAGTATGAAAAAGCTACCTATTATCTGCTGAAAGCATATGAAACCTCGGAAGAACCCGACGGTGAAACAGCATATTATCTTGGAGTGGCTCTAATAGAACAAGGAAAATTCTCAGAGGGCTTTTCACTGTTTGAAGAGGCTATGGATATAGGTGTAGATGAAGATATTCAGGCTAATATCGCATGGTACATTCAACAAGCGACAGGGGAGGAATAAGTATGAAATTTTCTAAGCTGTTCAGAAGAATAGTTGCGTCTGTACTGGTTGTAACATTGTCTTTTGCGTGTGTTCCCGTATCATCGGAAGCGGTAATGATGCCGCAGGGAGATTCCTATTATATGCCGGAGCTTATTCCATCAATAGGCGGCTGGCCGCATTTTACCCCGGGAAACGGCGGACAATACACCAATTACAAAAACAACAGATATGACGATAACCGTGTTTATCCGAAAGAAACTTATCTTGTGCCTGCACCGCCTCCGGTAAAGCCAAAACCGCGCGATCCCAACAGCTTTTCATCTAAGGTTCAGGAGGAGGTCGTAAAGGCAACTCTGCCCGATCTGGTAAAAAATTTCATTACCTCAAAATTAAAGGATGTAGGACGTAAAATAATAAGTGACAGAATAAAACATCTGAAGAAATTGATCGAAGGTGTGGGTAAATCAGATCTGCCTAAAAAGGTAATGGAGTCTGTCAAAGCCAATCTTGAAAAGATGATAAAAACCACAAAAGATGGTGTGAAGAAATTCGCAAAGGGTACAGGCAAATTCTTTTCAAAGCTGTTCGGCGTAATATTTATGATAAAGGGTATTTACGATTTTGTAACAAATCCTCATGTCGGGTATAAAAGTCCCTTCCTTGAATTATGCGCAGTGTCAATAAAAAGCTTTAATGCTTTTGTAAGTCCCGTTGTTCCTGGGCTGGCTATTCCGCTTACCGCATTGGAGGTAATATTCACCTCCACAGAAGTTGTAGAGTTCTTTAATGAATACGTTCCGTTCCTGCCGCACGATATACCGCTTTATATAAATGACTTTATTCAGCAGTGGGTGTTCGATAAGCTGTTTAACGGCGAAGAACGAGATTATATTAAAAATAACGAAAACAATTATAAACAGATCTTGCTTGAAAATCTGAAGAAAAAACAAAAGGGCGCAAGTCCTACGGCAAACGGAATAGGCGTTTATAAACCGAATATCTATCTTTACCCGACAGAGAAAACAGATGTAAGAGTACAATTCGGAAATCCTGCGCTGCTCACTGTTACAGATCCGCCGTATGAAAACGGCTGGACAGTTTCGGCTTTGCCGAATGGACAGCTCAATACAGGCGATAAAGAGTACGGATATTTGTTCTATGAATCGGTAACATACCCCGACTTCTATCAGCTTGACGAGGGCTTTGTTATACCGACAGAGAACAGATACGAGGTATTTGCAGGGATACTTACAAAGTATGGTCTGAACGAAAAAGAGATAGAAGATTTCTGTGCGTTCTGGTGCGAAAAGCTTGATAAAGATACAGCTTATGCGATGTATCCGCAAAGTACCGAAACGATAGATAAAGCAATGCCTTTGACGACGAGTCCGCAGTTTGACTCAAAGCTTCGCTTGTGGTTTGCCTTTGTTGAAGGCGATACTCCGAATACAGAGCCTTCTGTCAATGCTTTTGAGAGAACAGGAAACACTCTTGTAGAGTGGGGCGGTTTCATACTGTAATATACTATTTTATATTTCCGAAAGAATGTCTGTCACACGGCAGACATTCTTTTTTGATAATTTTTTTAAAAAATTTCAAAAAGCACTTGAAATGTAACCGAACGTATGCTATAATGTAACTAATTTGTTACCTGTTGTAATCATTTGGTAATCTTCGCTTATGCTGATCTCTGATTAAAAGCTATAAAAAGAATTAAAGATCTTAATTAGAGAGCAGTATCATAATACAGTTTTAGGAATAGGCATTATATGGAGCAAAATACTTGATCGGAGGTTTTTACAATGGCTAAGTTATTGCGCAAGTGTCTATCCTTGACGCTTGTGGTTATGCTTGTGGCATCATTGTGTTCAGGCGCAACGCTTTGTGCGAGTGCCGATAACAAAACTGGTGCCGGTCTTGCAGAATATGCTATGACAGCGTATAACGAGGGCTGGATATACGTTTGGGGCGGTGCGTCATACGGCGCAGTAGACTGTTCCGGACTTATATACAGCTATGTAGGCGGCGGTGCCAGGGTTACTGAAGATATGCTTTATTCGTCACCCGAGTCGGGATATGTATCGGACGGAGTTCCTGATATTCCGGGCTTGGGATTGTGGCAGCCCGGTCATGTCGGAGTGTACGTTGGATCCGGCATGGCAGTTGACGCAAGGGATGAAGTATCGAATATGTGTTTTTCAGCAGTTTCTTCTAAGAGCTGGGTTATGTGGTTTAAGGTTGCAGGGATCTCTTATGACGCTCCTTATGATTACAGCGACGTAACAAATGATGATCAGTACACAAACAACACCGACACGACTGATCTTTCCGATGATACATATGACAGTGAACAAGAGCCTGAATATACAGATAACGATGATACATCATTTGAGGTTCTGTCACTCGGTTCAGAGGGAGAAGAGGTCTATAAGCTTCAATACCGCCTGAAAGACTTAGGCTATTTTGATGACGATCCGACAGGTTATTTCGGACTATTAACTCAAAGCTCGCTTATTGATTTTCAGCAGGCAGCTTCACTGGCGCAGACAGGGGAGCTTGACAGCGAAACTTATGATTTATTATTCTCTGATAATGCACCCGAAAATCAGATAAGCACAACAGACAGTGAAAAAGATCTTGCAGATGATACAGAACCTGCAAAACCGAAGGCTGACACCGAAAAAGACACAGCTTCAGATAATTCCGATACAGATACACAGCAAAGTGAACGTCAATATCCCGATGCTTTGTATCAGATCGGTGATGAAGATGATGAGGTTGCAAACATTCAGTATATTCTTGTAATATTAGGTTACTACAACTCCGATATTACGGGAGTTTATGATGATGAAACGGCTTACGCAGTCGCTGAGTTCCAAAGCGATTACGATCTTGATATGACAGGATATGTAAACCGTGCAACATACACTACACTTTACAAGGTTTATAACGGCGAGTATAAAGGGTCTGACTCTGACGACAGTGTACTCTCTTTTGGTGACAGCGGAAAAAAGGTTGAAGATCTTCAAAGAACACTTGTAGTTTTAGGCTATCTGAGTTACCCCGAGATCGAGGAGTTCGGTTATTTCGGAGAAGAAACAAAAGCAGCAGTTATCAGTGCGCAGGAATACTTTGGGTTAGAGCATAACGGTATTGCTGACAAAGATTTTAAAAATGCTGTAAACAGATCGTCCGAAAGCAGCGACAGCACCGAAGGCGGTGAATCGGACAATGTATCTGAAACGGTAACAGAAGTACAGGCAGAAAACACGGATAATATCGGCAGCAGTACGCCACAGGAAACAACTTCAGTGGCTGCAAACTCTACAACATCTGCTGTTGCAGTTCCAAAAACAGGCATTATCAGTGAAAATACGGAAACTGTAATTTTAGCAGTCGGTATTATTTCGCTGCTCGTTATCTTTTTTGCGGTAAACATTCATTACTGGAATGCTTCAATGGAGAAAAGAAAACAGAGAGCAAGAAGAGCTTATGCTGTTTCTGTTTATCAGAGAAGATACAAATAATTCAGTGTATTGATATTTTTATGTTTTGTTTCCTTTTTTGCCATGCCCTTTAACGATCTTGAAGGAGATTATCCCGACAGAGAGTTAGAGGGCTATCCTTTTTTTATATTGATATTGACAATTCTCTTAATGTATGATACAATAAAGTGAATTTGAAAATCGTTTTCATTTTATTGGAGGATAGTATGCAGGAGTACAAAACAAAACAGAAAGAGATATTGTTAGACTGTTTAAGGTCAAATAAAGACGTACACCTTACAGCAAATGAAATTTCGGCATATCTCAGAGAGAAGGGTCACCCTCTCGGAATGTCTACCGTATATCGCAGGCTTGATAAGCTTGTAAGCTCGGGCGTTGTAAAAAAATATATAATAGATGAAAACTCTTCTGCCTGCTATCAGTATATTGAAAATAACAGTATATGCACAGAACATTTTCACCTCAAATGCAGTGTATGCGGCACACTTATACACACAGACTGTTCTCTTATGACAGAAATAGCAGAGCATCTGAAAACCGAACACGGCTTTATACTCGACAGCTCACGCACGCTTTTATACGGCACTTGTGCAGAATGTGCGTCTGCCAATGCCGATAACGAGAACAATTGATCTTTTGAAAATCGGAGGATTATCATGGCAATATTAAAATGCAGTGACGTTACAATGAGCTATGAGGGAGTCAATGTATTCGAGCATCTGAGCTTTTCAATAAACAAAGGTGATTATCTGTGCATACTCGGTGAAAACGGTTCGGGCAAATCAACGCTGATGAAAGGTATTCTCGGACTGCTGAAGCCTACTGTCGGAGTGATAGAATACTCAGACGGTCTTGAAAAAAAGCAGATAGGCTATCTCCCTCAGCAAAGCGCAATACAAAGAGACTTTCCTGCTTCGGTGTATGAGGTGGTATTATCGGGTACGCTTGCAAGCAGAGGAGTTCTTCCGTTTTACGGAAAAGCCGACAAAGCGCTTGCCGACAAGAACCTTGAAAGACTGTCTATTTCAGACTTAAAGCATAAGTGCTACCGTGATCTTTCGGGCGGACAGCAGCAGAGAGTATTATTGGCTCGTGCCTTGTGCGCCACAAAAACACTTCTTCTGCTTGACGAGCCTGTAACGGGACTTGACCCCGTTGTTTCGTCTGATTTTTATTCAATAATCAACGAGATAAACAAAAACGACAGCATAACGGTAATAATGGTGTCGCATGACGTAAAAACAGCGATAAAAAGCGCAACTCACATATTACATCTGGAGAATAAGACCTGCTATTTCGGAAAAACCTCCGAATACGTTAAAAGCTCCGCAGCAATGCAGTTTATGTCGGTATAATACTGCTCTCTGATTAAAAGATTTAAAGATTTTTAATCAGAGAGCAGTATAAAGGAGAATATTATGAACTATTCTATTCAAGAAATATTATCGTACTCGTTTATGCAGCGAGCCTTGATCGTAGGAGTGCCTGTTGCCCTGTGTGCGGCATTACTCGGAGTAAGTCTTGTGCTTAAACGCTATTCAATGATAGGCGACGTACTTTCTCATGTCGGGTTCGGCGCATTGGCATTGGCAGCGGCGATGAACCTTGCGCCTCTTGAGGTTGCCGTACCGATCGTTATAATATCGGCTTTTTTCCTTTTGCGTATAAGTGAAAACAGCAAGATACACGGTGACGGCGCAATAGCTATTGTATCAAGCAGTGCGCTTGCAATAGGCATTGTAGTTACAAGTCTGACAGGCGGACTTAATACAGATATGTACAGCTATCTGTTCGGAAGTATTCTCGCTCTGAGCAAAAAGGACGTTGTACTCAGTCTTATATTGTGCTTTATAGTATTGTTTTTGTATGTATTTTTGTATAATAAGATATTTTCTGTCACATTTGACGAGAGCTTTTCTCTGGCAACGGG
>JAFOMO010000205.1 GCA_017418905.1 Clostridia bacterium
CAAGATTACCGTTCTTTGTTCTGAGTTCGTCTATAAATTCTTTTTCTTCAGAAGGATCCTTCATCTGAATTTTAAAGGACAAACGGAACATTGAGCCCATACCCGTAGTTTTTACGCCAACGCTTTCACAGCTTTTGAGATAGTGCGAGAATGTATCGTCAAATACGTTTGTATATTCAAGTGATTCGGGAATAGTTACTCTCAGAAGCTTATCCTGAGCAAGACTTTTATGCTCAAATACGGGCATTGACGAGAGTATAAGGTACAATACCGCAAGGCTTACTAGAATTACAACGCCGTATCCGATATAGCCCATACCGAATGCAATGCCTGCGCCCATTGCTATGAAAATAGTTACCATTTCGTCTGAGCTGCCCTGAGCTGAACGGAAACGAATAAGACTGAATGCGCCGCCTATTGCAACGCCTGCGCCGATATTTCCGTTAACAAATGTAATGACTGCGGAAATGATAAACGGCAAAACCGCAACTACCGTAAAAAATCTGCGTGTCGATCTCACCTTGAATGACATGATCCACGCAAATATAAATCCTGTTATCACAGACGCACCCATCATAATGAAAAACTGCGGTGCTGTTACAATTGACGAATATATAGAATCAAACATTATGTTCACCCTCTTCAATAATTATATGTATTAGTTAATTCTTTGAGCTTAATGTGGAAAGTTAAAAGCGGAAAGTGGAATTGTTGTATACAAAAACTTTATGAAATAGCATTAACCATTAGTATAACAAAGTAAGAATTATATTTAAGCGCAGGCTTACGAGTCTCGCCTGCCCCTTAGAACCCCCCGCAAGCCTTTTGAAAAAGGCTTGACCGAAAACTTATTAGTTGGTTTTTGCACAGTCTGAATTTCCAATTTCCACTTTCCACTTTTGAAATTCAGTATGTTCTTATTTTCTGCATATGCATTTTGTAAGCTGTTCCGTATTTTGAAAAGCTGCCCTTATAGATCTTTCCCTCTGCAAGTATTGCAGACAGCCACAGCGGGACAGCCTGCTGAACCTTTACTTCGAGTATCGTATAACCCTCGGGCAGCAGCGACTCGCCGTCCATAGAATATGTAAGCGTAAGATCTTCGGTTCTATACCTCGGATTATGGTCTATGGTCAAGCGCAGGTCGCCGCCCGGTTCAAAATAAGCAACCCTGTCATAAATTATCAGGCAGGCAGGAACAAGCTCCTTGTAGTAATCTCTGAATGTGGTTATCTCTTTGTTTATCTGTCCGCCGGCGCAAATATCGCCCTCGCCGTCAAAGAATTTCTTGACAAGCGGTATAGTTGATTGTACCCTGCGTTTATAAACTATGCCGTATGCTTTTCGTTTAAGCTCCAGAAATACAGGGGACTCCTCGGCAGCAAGCCCGTATGAACGAAGTCTTATCTTCTCTTTGAACGGCGGTTTTTCTATCGACGTTCTGATAAGCCTGTAATTCGGTGTATCGTAATAAAGTGAAGCTATTGATGTAAGCCCGAACTTGTCTATCTGCATATGACCCTTGACCGCCTCTTTAAAGTAAGCCGTCTGTTCGGGGCTTAGAATATACTTCATTTCGTAGCGTTTCATTACTACTATCGGTTTTTGTACTTCCGCCATTCGATCGCCCCCTTACAGTGCCAGCGTCACAATAAACTCGCCGTTCTCAACCTTTGCCGATACTCTGCCGTCATGCGCCTTTACAGTGTTCTTTACATACGATAGTCCCAGACCTGCGCCGTCGCTGTCGTCCGCATTTTTCATCTTTGTAAATCTGTCGAATACACGTTCATATTCTCCGTTTGGTAAATCGGTATCATTCGACGCACGAAGTATTATTCTGTCTTTCTCTTTGAAAAGCTCAAAGCAGGCGTGCGTTTTTGCATAATGCAAAGCGTTTTCGCACAATTCGTCTATGATCTTTTCAAATACATCTTCATCGCCGTCAAGCTCTATGCTCTCTTCTGTCTGAACACTCAGCGTAATATCCTGTTTTGTAAACTCATCGCACTTTCTTTCAAGAACCGTATTTACTGCGTGCGTAAGATCGAGAGTAGTTTTATTAAGATCGCTTTCATCAAATATTGCAAGTGTTCCGAGGTCTTTTACAAGAACACCCATTTTCTTTACTTGTCTGTTTACTGCCGTTGTATAATCGTCTGCGCCTTTTTCTTTCTCTATGATCTCCATACTTGCGCTTATTACAGTAAGCGGTACTTTAAACTTATTTTCTACATTTGCAATAAAGCTTTTTTGCTTTCTGTCTGCTTCTTCAAGCGGTCTGAAAAGTCTGTTTCCGATTATCGAGAGTACCAAAAAGCTTATAGCAAGTCCTGCAAGCTCTCCGCAGACCGATATTATCAATATTCTGTATGACGGCAAAAGCTCTCTGCCCTGGTCAATGATCGTAACATACGTTCTGTGCTTATACTCAAACACTCTGTAACGATATGTTCCTCTCGTCCAGCCTGTTGTTTCGTTTACAAGACTTCTCGCCCATTGTTCGGCTTCCTCTTCATCTACTGCCGAGATCTGAAAAGCCGCTTTTTCGCTGTGTCCGTCACGATAGAATATATACGTAAAATATCTCAGCGAATTGCTCGTTTCGGGTGACCCGGGGCCCATAGGACCGAAGCCCTCCGATTCTCCGAACTGCGTCATACCTGCATTATTATCGGACGATTCGTTTTTCTGCGGCGTGTCTGAAGTTTCTGTATTCTTTTTATCTTTATGCTTATTTCCGTTTAACTTCTGCTGTTCGTTCAAATATCCCTTGCGGTCTGCAATTGTCTGTGTAATAAAGTCTGCGTCCTGCGCCGCCATAGTAAAGTTGACTGCGTTTATTATGCCAAGCACTACCGTAAGCAATATAAACAAAGAAAGCATTGCAAAACATAAATATCTGGTTTTAACTTTTTTCATTCATATGTCACCAACCTTTGGTTGTTTATCAATGTACCGCCTCGGCAATAGCGGCTCTCATCTCGCTCGGAGAAAACGGGAATCTCAGATATGTATTCGATCTTCCCTTTGCCGAAGCTCTTTTTTTCATACTTCCCTGTCCCGTTAAAACAACTACGGGAACATTCTTGTTGTTGAGAGATGTTATTATTCTGTCGCTGTCTGCACACGGAATAGCGTTGTCAAGTATAACCAAATCATACTTTTCACTTGATGTTTTGATAGCAGTCTGCACGCCGTCAAAAACATCTGTTACCTCGTGTCCGTCCATAGCAAGCAGTTTTTTGTAGCACATAAGAAGATCTCTGTCGGATTCTGCAAATAATATTTTCATAATCTATCACTCCGTTAATATTTTTTGTGTATTGATAATATCAAACAAAGATTGAAGAAATGTTGAAGATAATTTAATCTTACCTAAAATTTCAAAAGCTTCACAAAAAATTCAGCTTTTCAACACTTTATTTTCTGATATTATTGTACACCCTTTATCTAAAGTTTATCTAAAGAAATTGGAGTTTTTTTAAAAATTTGATTTAAAATTCAGCGTATCTCCGTTCATTGTCATTGAATACTTAACGCCGTGAAGATCGAGAATAGATTTTACGATAGAAAGACCCAGTCCGTTGCCCTTTTTATGTCTGCTCTTGTCAATGCGTTCGTAAGGCTCCCAAATGCGTTTGAGATCGGCTTTTGAGAGAGGAGCGCATTTATTGGATATTTGCAATTCTTTGTCTGTCACAGATACTCTGATCTCGCTGTCCGGCAGTGAATACCTAACGGCATTATCCACAAGATTTCCTACTGCTGTTTTTATTAACTCTTTGTCGGCAGTGATATTGTTATCGCCCGAACACTCAAAGATCATTCTCTTGCCGTTTTGCAAAGAGGTATAATTATCTGTTATCTCACGCACAAGCTCCGATATATCAAACTCCGACTTATTAAGACGCATTTCATACGAATTAAGCTTGCTGAGATCGAGCATTTTATGTACCATAGAATTTATGTTTTCAGTCTGAGCGATTATTTTTTCGAGGTACTCGTCACGCTCACCGGGATCTATATCTTCTTTCAGGCTGTATGCATATCCGCTTATGACAAAGAGAGGAGTTTTAATATCGTGCGCAAGCGCATTTGTAAGGTCTGCTCTTTTTCTCCCCTGTATTATCTGCTCTTTTATGACCGCCCATATCATCAGGCACAAAATTAAAGCAATTGTCAGCAAAAAGCCGAATATTACCGCAACGCCTATAATTATTCTCATTCTGCAATTTTTGAGAAGATCGACTTTTTTCGCATACTGAATAATATAAGCATATTCCAAAGGCTCTTTATCGTCACCATAATAATATCGGTTCTCACTGATTATAAGATAATCGGACGCATAGAATACATAACGAAAATACCCGGTAGATACTGTTTCTATCGGTTTTTTGCGCTGTTCGTCCGTCAAAAGATGTATGTAGTCCTTTTCATACTGATCGGGAAGAAAAAAGTCCTTCGGAACTATATTTCTGGACATCTCATTGCATTCTGCCTTTCTCCCCTGCGCAGAAATATTTGAAAGCTCAAAGGTTTCTACAACTTCATCTGATACAAACCAATTACTTTCATCTTTAACAAGCACTACCTTTAATTCACAGGGTATGATCGGAGAAATATCGTTTAAATCATAAAAGAACTTTGTACATACAAGCTCGTATGTTTTGCCGTCGTCACGCTTTGTATTGAGAAGCTCGCTTATCCTGTTATACTGCTCGTCTGTAAGACAACGGCGAACAATATTGAGATCAAGAAATCCGTAAATCGTATCTGAAGCGTCGTTTCTCCACTTAAGGCCGTATTTTACCACAATTTTATTGGCAGTATTGAGCATTACCTGCCCTGTTTCCTCTTCGGTAATAATTATCTGGCTGTCCCAGTCACGCTGAGTGGTATCGTCAAAATATATAAGGCTTGAAACGGTCATATACACTCTGTCTGAGATTCCGCTTGTACCTGCGTTTGAAGTCAATATCTGCTTTGCGTAAGAAAGGTTTGCAAGCTCTCTGTTCTGTACTCTGCTTTTCTCGATATTAAGGCATACTGCGGAATATGATACAGACAATACGATAAACACTGCGCTCAGTATTATGCAGACACGCACAAAAAGCCGATTTCTCTGTTGTTTAAGCTGTTTTTCCATACGCTATATTTCCTCTGCCTTATACCCTCTGCGAATAACGGTTTTGATTATTTTTCCGTTTGCGCCTAATGCCTTTCGCAGGTTTCTCATATGAGTATCAAGCACACGTTCATCTGTACCGCTGTTATACCCCCAGACAATATCCATTAACTTTTCTCTGCTGATAACAACGCCCTTATTCTCCATAAGTACCTTTAATATGCCGTACTCACGGGCAGTGAGCTTGACCTCCTGACCGTCGCTTACAACTAAGCCGTTGTTCGGATTCAGCGACAAAGTGCCTATCGTGAATATTTTTGAGCGAACAAGACCCTTTGACCGCTTTATAAGCGCATTCGCCTTTTCATAGAGTACAGGCAGCGGAAACGGCTTTATTACATAATCGTCACACCCCAGCGCATATCCGCCGAGAATATCGGACTCGTTTGAACGTGCGGTGATGAACATTATGGGAACATCGCTTTCTTTTCGTATCTCTCTGCATATCTCGAAGCCGTCAAGCTCGGGCAGCATTACATCTAACAGCAAAAGATCGTAATAATTCTCATACGCTTTTTCAAGCCCTGTTTGTCCGTTTGCGGCAACCTCAATCTTAAATAAATCCTTCTCTTTCTTTGTAAAGTAATTACACACAAGCTGCTGAATATTCTTGTCGTCCTCTACAAGCAAAATTCGATACATATATTTACACCTCGTTTCTTTTATCTAAAAATTTTCATCTATTTTATTATTATACTGTATACTTATTCAAAGTTCAATAATTTCTTTTCTTTTAAAATGGAAAGTCTCTTATAAAAGTGGAAAGTTAAAAGTGGAAAGTGGAAATATGCGCTTATACATAATATAATCAATAGCTTATTGCACGCGAAGAAAGTTTATACTTTGTTGTGCTATTGGTTACTGCTATGCATAAAGTTTTGTATACAACAATTCCACTTTCCACTTTCCAAATTTCACATTTAAATAAACTACACTATGTTAACACCGTATTCTTTAAACCAAAAGTCAAGCTGTGCGATATATGCAAGTATCTGCGGTGCTCTCATCAATTGTCCGTACCACGGAGAAGATATGCTGTCGGGGTGTTCAATTATGTTCATTATTCCGTCAACGTCAAGAAGCTCATAAAGAGGTGAGCTTTTGTTCTCCGAAACCTTTAATGCGCCCTCTGCGCAAAGCTTCATATATATCGGGTTGTGCGTTTTCGGATAAGGACTTTTCTTCCTCTGTATTATCTCCTTCGGCAGACAGCCTGCAAATGCAGTTCGCACAATGCCCTTTTCTCTGCCGTTGAGTGCTTTTATCTCCCACGGCATATTATAAGCATAATCTACGATTCTGTAATCGCAGAACGGCACTCTCACCTCTAAGCTTGCGTACATTGAACAGCGGTCTTTTCTGTCTAAAAGCGTCTGCATAAACCAGTTGAAGTTGAGCATAAACATCTGCCTCATTCGCTTTTCAAACGGTGTATCAGTCGGCAGTACGTCTGTATTATTTACGGTTTGCAGATACTTTTCTCTTACATACTCCTCGCCCTTCGGGAGAACTCCCTTTTTAAGAATACTTCGCCTTATCTGCTGAGAACGTGACCACGGAAAGCAGTCCTCAAACAAAATATCTTTGTTGTGATACCACGGATAACCGCCGAAAAGCTCATCTGCGCATTCACCCGAAAGCGCAACGGTAAACCTGTTTTTTACCTCTCGGCAAAAAAGCAGAAGTGATGAATCAACATCAACCATACCCGGAAGATCTCTCGCTCTTACGGAATCGAACAAAGCATTATACAGATCGACATTATCAAGTATGACCTCGCTGTGATGTGAGCCTATATTTCGTACCATTAAGTCAATAAATTCTTCGTCGCTGTTCGGCTGAAAAAGGCTTTTTTGAAAATACTTTTTGTTGTCTGTATAATTCACCGAATAAGTGTCAAGCGTTTTTCCCTGCTTTTTATAGTACTGTGCGGCAGTGTAGGAAATAATACTGCTGTCAAGACCGCCCGACAAAAATGTGCAGAGCGGAACATCACTTGCAAGCTGTCGATTAATTGCGTCTGTCAACAGATATTTTGTATATTCAACAGTTTTCTCTATGTCGTGTGGGTGCGGCTTTGCCGTTAGCTTAAAGTATTTATTTTTTCTGAGTTTTCCGCTTCTGTATACTGCACACTCTCCGGGCAAAAGCTCCTCTATCCCCTTGAATATGCCGTTTCCGCCGGTTCGCCCCGGACCTATGAACAAAAGCTCCGTAAGCCCCGTTTCGTCTATTTGCGGCTTTACCATAGGATTTGCAAGAAGTGCTTTTATCTCGGACGCCGCAAGAATACCGCCGTTATACATATAATAAAAAAACGGCTTTACCCCGATAGGGTCACGGGCAACGAATAACTTTTCTTCACGGGAATCATACACCGCAAAAGCGAAAATGCCGTTTAATTTATAAACACACTCCTCTCCCCAATGCAGATAGCTTTTAAGCAGTACCTCTGTATCGGAGTGTCCGTTAAATGTATAACCCGACTTTGAAAGCTCTTCTCTGAGTTCGTCTGTATTATACAGCTCGCCGTTATAAACAAGACAAACGTCTTTATTTGATATGTTTTCAACCATTGGTTGTTTTCCGTTTTCGGGATCGATTACCGTCAAGCGGCGGTGTAACAAAGCGGCTTTATCGGAGAAGTACTCGCCGTGTTCATCGGGTCCTCGCAGACGCAATGTACTCTGCATTTTTAAGAGAATATCTTTTTTATCGTATAAAGGCTCACTGTCTGAAAACCAAGCGCAGAATCCGCACATAATATCACTCCTATGTATTTATAACTTTATTATATGCGGTATAAAGTAAAAGAGTACAAAAAACCTCTGCAGATCTTTAAACTTCGATCTTGCAGAGGTCATCATTAATGAATTGTTATTTTTTTCAGTATTAATTTAAAAATTCAGACCGTGCAAAAAGTAAAGTTTGTTTAAATCAAGCTTTATTGCACCGCCTTGGAGCGGCGGGGAAAGTTTGGCTTTAGGCGGAAGTTAGGGGCATGGTCACGCAAAATGCCCCTCTTTCAAAAACAGTCCGCAGGACTGTTTTTGAAATTCACCCCTAAAAGGGCTGGAGCGTGCCTCCGGCGGCTAAGGGGCGCTGCCCCTTAGAACCCCGCAAGCCTTTTGAAAAAGGCTTGACCGAAAAC
>JAFOMO010000206.1 GCA_017418905.1 Clostridia bacterium
GCAAAAAAGCATTGACTTTAAACGACATTTCTTCCGATCGTGCAGATAATGCAGAAATTGCGGCTATTATTGCGGCTTTCGGTTTGCTTGTCAAGAACTCCGAATACAAGGGTAATGCAAGCAGATCAATGCTTAAAGAGCTTGTAAGCAAATATGAGGACACTCATAATGTTAACAAAGACGAATACAGTCATATCGGTATCATCAAGAAATACGTTAACGGCTGATATTTTTACATACACACAAAAAACAGGACGCTTTTTCAAGCGTCCTTAATTTATTGCGAGATAAAAATTTACTGCTTAATATCGGTATTGGAGATCTCCTTGATAGAGGTAACAAGACCTGCAAGGTTCTGAAGCTCAGAGGGAATAATGATCTTTGTAGCCTTGCCGTCTGCGACCTTCTGGAATGCTTCGAGGCTCTTGAGCTGAATTACCTTATCGGAAGGAGCAGCCTCATTAAGCATTCTAAGAGCGTTTGCATAAGCATTCTGTACTGTAAGGATAGCCTCTGCCTCACCTTGCGCCTCACGGATCTTTGACTCTCTGATAGCGTCTGCCTGCAGGATAGCCGCCTCTTTATGACCCTGTGCAACGAGGATCTGACCCTGCTTTTCACCCTCTGCATCAAGGATCTTTGCACGGCGTTCACGCTCTGCCTTCATCTGCTTCTCCATTGCGTCCTGGATCTCACGGGGCGGAAGAATGTTTTTAAGCTCTACACGGTTTACCTTAATGCCCCATGCGTCTGTTGCTTCGTCAAGTATAAGCTTGATCTTGGTGTTGATAACGTCACGAGATGTAAGTGTGTGGTCAAGCTCAAGCTCACCAACGATATTACGCAAGGTAGTTGCTGTAAGATTTTCGATAGCTGCGATAGGACGCTCAACACCGTAAGTGTAGAGCTTCGGGTCTGTTATCTGGAAATATACAACTGTGTCGATCTGCATTGTAACATTATCCTTTGTGATAACCTGCTGAGGCGGAAAGTCTACTACCTGCTCTTTCAAAGAAACCTTACGGGCGATTCTGTCGAAGAACGGTACTTTTACATGCAGACCTGTGCCCCATGTTGTTGAGTATGCTCCCAGCTTTTCAATAACATAGGCATTAGCCTGCGGAACGATCTTTACGTTTGCGATAACTATGCAAAGTACGATAAAAATAACAACTGCAATAAAAATCAAAAACGGCATAAATTAAGACTCCTCTCAAATAAAACACATTTACTTTGTTTCTTTCATAACAACAGGCGAAACCATCAGCTTGACACCGTTTATTTCTTTTACGGTGACCTCTGCGCCCTCGGGTACTATCTCGTCATTGACGGTTCGTGCAGTCCAAGTATTTCCTGCGACCTTTACCTGACCCTTACCCTCGATATTGTTGATCTCCTGCGTTACAACGGCAATTTTTCCGATGTTTCTGTCGGCATTTGTCGCCTCAGCTTTGATGTTTTTTGCCTTTTGCACATAAGGCTTTGTTATGATAAGCATAAACAGCGATACTCCGACAAACAAAGCAAGCTGTATAGCAATATTCGGTACAAAAAAGCTGACTATCGCAGCCACTAATGCGCCGACAACGAACCATACAGAAACAAGCTGAGTCGTCAGACCTTCTGCCACTGCCATGACGACCATAACACCGATCCATACCCATGGCAAATAATCCATATACATACCTCCCTTTATGACAATGCATAAAATAATAGTATTTGTGTTCACGACAAATGTAAACACGATATGACGCATTGTCCATAGAAATATTGTATCATATTTCTATATTTCCGTCAATATTTCTTGATACGATTTTTATAATTGTATGCACACTTTCAGATCAAAATGCCTTCCAGGTGATCTGTTTCGTGCTGTATTATCTGTGCGGTATTGCCGGAAAATTTACTTCGGTGCTTTTTAAACATCGTATCGCTGTATTCAACCTCTATTTCATTGTATCTTGTGGTTTTTCGTACACCGTCTAAGGATAAACAGCCCTCTTCCGTTTCATAAGGAAACGCTCTTTTTACTATTTTGGGATTCACCATTACAATGTGAATCATTCCTACGGCAACTATTATCACTCTTTTTCTGTACCCTATCATATTCGCAGCCATTCCGACGCACCTGTCGGAATTTGCCTTTAACGTGTCTTGAAGATCTTCTATGATATTTTTGTCATTGATAGTTGCAGGCTCTGATTTTCTGCTCAAAAAGACAGTATCCTTTACAATGGGTCTTATCATGTGTATTCTCCTTATTTTTAAAAAAAGAGGGATATGCTGCCATGATCCCTCTTCTTTGCCTTCGGCGAGCAGGGGGCTCACCCCCTGCACCCCCGTCGCTTTTTAAAAAGCGATGCAAAAACTATTATTATTCAGTCTGTATTATCTTCATTGAATTTAAATGTTGCCGAAAGCAGCGTTGTTTTCTCTGCCGTTACCGTGAGGATTCCGCCCTCTGTCTGTCCTGTCTTTTTCGTTCCGTCCTCTAACTCTATTTTGCACTCGCAAGGCATAACAGATGTTATAAACGGAATATGACCTGCCATAACCGCAAGGTCGCCCTCTGCGCCTCTTACGGTGAGCATAACAGCCTCGCCGTTAAACTTATCTCCGTCGGGGCTTGATACTATAAGCTTAAATGTACTCATAATTTATGCCTTTCCCGACTTGCCTGCTTTTTCAAGCACTTCGTCTATTGTACCTGCAAACAGGAACGCAGACTCGGGAATATCGTCATGCATACCCTCAATAATCTCTTCAAAGCCTCTGATCGTTTCTTTCAGCGGTACATATACGCCCTCTATGCCTGTGAACTTCTCCGAAACATGGAACGGCTGTGAAAGGAAACGCTGTATCTTTCTTGCTCTCTGAACAAGCAGCTTATCTTCATCGGATAATTCGTCCATACCCATAATTGCGATAATGTCCATAAGCTCTTTATATCTCTGAAGAATACGCTGTACCTCTCTTGCAACCTTGTAATGCTTTGCGCCGAGAATATCGGGGTTAAGTATACGGCTTGTAGATTCAAGCGGATCAACAGCAGGATAAATACCCTGTGAGGCGATACTTCTTGACAATACGGTAGTAGCGTCCAGGTGAGCAAATGTCGTTGCAGGCGCAGGGTCGGTCAAGTCGTCGGCAGGAACATATACCGCCTGAACAGACGTGATAGAGCCTTTCTTTGTAGATGTTATCCTCTCCTGCAATGCGCCCATTTCGTTTGCAAGTGTCGGCTGATAACCAACGGCTGAGGGCATACGTCCCAGAAGTGCCGAAACCTCGCTGCCTGCCTGTGTGAAACGATATATATTATCTATGAACAGAAGTACGTCCTGACCCTCTTCGTCACGGAAATACTCTGCCATAGTAAGACCCGACAAAGCGACTCTCATTCTTGCTCCCGGGGGTTCGTTCATCTGACCATACACAAGCGCAGTATTGCTCAGAACTCCCGATTCCTTCATTTCGTTGTAGAGGTCGTTTCCTTCTCTTGTTCTCTCGCCTACACCTGTAAATACGGAAATACCGCCGTGTTCTTTAGCTATATTGTTGATAAGCTCCATTATAAGTACAGTCTTTCCTACGCCTGCGCCGCCGAAAAGACCTATCTTACCGCCCTTTGAATACGGGCATATAAGGTCGATTACTTTTATTCCCGTTTCGAGAATTTCGGTTGATGTTGAAAGCTCGTCATAGCTCGGAGCTGTACGGTGAATGTTATGTCTTTCGCAGTCGTTCACTTCTTCGCCGTTGTCAACAGTATCACCCAATACGTTAAATATTCTGCCCAAGGTCTGACGGCCTACGGGTACGCTGATAGCCTTGCCGGTATCTGTTACGGGAGTACCTCTTTTCAGTCCGTCGGTAGAGCTCATTGCTATGCACCTTACTGTGCTGTCGCCTATATGCTGCGCTACCTCAACGGTAAGCGTTTTTTCTCCGATAGGTATGGTAAGAGCGTTATTTATAGAAGGTAAAGCTCCCTCATCAAAACGCACGTCTACAACAGGTCCCATTACCTGTGCGACCGTACCCTTTCGAGTTTTAGCCATCTTAATTCACTCCTTAATTTATGTGCCGCTGCCGGCAACGATTTCTGTAATTTCCTGAGTAATTGCGCCCTGTCTTGCACGGTTGTATTCAAGGCGCAGATCGTCTATCATAGCCTGTGCGTTTTTGCCTGCCGAATCCATAGCCATACGTCTTGCGGCAACCTCGCTTGCATAGCTTTCTCTGACAAATCCCATAAGCTTTCCGTTTAAATACTCGGGTACTGCCGTATTGAGTATGGTAAGCTCATCGGGTTCAAAGACTGTACCGTTGTTTGATTCCTCTTTCTCAGTCGTAAGAGGAAGTATCCACGAGATCTGCGTTTCCTGCGTCATTACCGAGATGTATTTTGTCCAGATAACACCCAGACGAGAGAACTCTCCGTTTACAAACTCCTGACAAAGCTCGGCTGAAAGCTGTGCCCCGTCTTGTACAGAAAACTTCTCGCTTGAAATAAAGCCGCTGCCGTATCTCTCGCAGGCACGCTTGCCGATAGGTATAAACTCAGCGTTTTCAAACGTCTTTGCAAGTCTGAATACATTCGCATTATAGCCGCCTGCAAGACCTCGATCTCCTGCTATAATGATAATACGATCTTTACCGGTTGTGTTCCCCTTTACATAAGGGCTTTTCCTGCATTCCCGAGATGACAGGAGCAGCTCGACTACACTTCTTACGGCAGACGAATATTGACGGCTCTTATTCATAGCGTCGCTTGCACCTCTGATCTTTGACGACGCAACCAAGCCCATAGCCTTTGTGAGGTGCAGAGTAGAATCA
>JAFOMO010000207.1 GCA_017418905.1 Clostridia bacterium
AACACTGCGTATGATGATGTAGATACCGATCTTGACGAATTGTTTATGAACTTCAGCCACAAAGATAGAGAAAGCAGAACATCAGGATATTATTGTTACAAGAGATCAAAAGACGATGATTATGATGATTATGATGATTATGAAGAAGCAGATTTTAACCTCGTTATAGCTATGAGCGGAGCTTCTCCGTTTGCAAATTGCCCCGAGCTTGAATATATTGAGGTAGACCCTCAGAACAAGACTTTTAAGTCTATCGACGGTGTATTGTTCACAAAAGCAAGATATACGGAATACGAAACAGAAGATGATTCTCTCCTTGCTCTGATCGAATATCCGCAGGCAATGAAATGCGAAGATTATACTATTCCCGAAAATGTCGTATCAATAGGATCGGGCGACGGTATTTTAAGTCTGTTGGAAGATCCATACAAAGAATTTGCTTTTTACGATTGTCCTGATCTAAACAATGTTCATATGTCCGATGATGTAGATTTTATCCGTGAAGGAGAGTTCGGAAAATGTCCCAATCTCACTATCTATTCAAGTGCAGATTCATGCGCAGTAGATTATGCCGAGTATTATGGTATAAACAATGTTATAACCGATCCTGTTTTGCTCGGTGATGTTACAGGAGACAATAATGTAACAGTCAAAGATACCCTTATCATTATGCGTCATGTTGTAGGTGCTGCACAATTAAATGATAAGCAATTGCCGTTTGCAGATGCTAATAAGGATAAAAAGGTAAGTGCGGCAGACGCATTTATTATTCAGCGTTTTGCAGTAGGATATGATATGGGTTATGATATTGGAAAACCAATAGATTAATATTTTATGTTCTGAGCAGACAGTCACTTCGGCTGCCTGCTTTTTTTGCACTAACATTTAGAGGTCTGCTTGACAGAATACCCATATTGATGTAAAATGTATAAGTATAATTGTTTCAAAAATATCGGTGTACATAAAAAAACACGATGATCTCACCGTGCTTTTTTATGTATATCGGCAGATTATCAAGCCTTTTTGCTGTTAGTGTATAGTCTCCGTTAGCTATGCACTGTTTCTTGCAGCGAGGTTGTGTAATTAAAAATATATATATTAAAAATGCTGGAGGAGTTTTATTAGAATGAACGTAAACTACAAGAAAAAAAGCGGTACAGACAGAAACAGAACGTATACCGGAAAGAATGTAAGATCTAAGTCTGCAAAGCAGTCAAAGCAGGCTGATAAGATAAAGCAGAACAAGCCGACATTTGCTGCGGCGAAAGCTGAAGCTAACTCAAAGAAATCATATTCAAATACAAAAAAGCAGAAAAAAACTCAGTCGCAGATCTTGACTCAGGCGCAGAATCAGTTTCAGAACAAGAGAAACACTTCAAAAAATAAGCCGACAATAAGAATAATGTTTTTGGGCGGACTCAACGAGATAGGCAAAAACATTACTCTTTTTGAGTGCAACAAAGATATTTTTATTCTTGACTGCGGAATGGCTTTTCCCGACGGAGATATGCTCGGCGTTGATCTCGTTATCCCCGATTTTACCTATGTAGAAGAAAATATTGAACGTATAAAGGGCATCGTAATTACTCATGGTCACGAAGATCATATCGGCGGTCTGCCGTTTTTGCTCAGTAAGGTAAGACTGCCTATCTACGGTACTGCGCTCACAATAGGACTTATAGAGAATAAGCTAAAAGAATACGGCGTACTCAGTCAGACTCAGTTAAATGTTATAGCTCCGGGCGATACAATAAAGCTTGGCTGTATGAAGGTTGAGTTTATTCACGTTAACCATTCAATCCCCGATTCTGTCGCAGTTGCTATTCACAGCGAGGTAGGCACTATCGTACACACAGGCGACTTCAAAATTGACTGTACTCCCACAACAGGCGGTATGATAGACCTTGCACGTTTTGCCGAGCTTGGCAAAGAGGGTGTGTTAGCACTCCTTGCAGACTCAACAAACGCAGAAAAAATGGGTTATACGCAAACAGAACAGACAGTTTTCGATTCTTTTGAAAGACTGTTCCAAAGGGCAGAGAAAAAGCGAATAATCATAGCAACATTTGCGTCTAATATAAGCAGAATACAGCAGATAATCTACTGCGCTCACAAGCGTGACAGAAAGGTAGCCTTTTCGGGCAGAAGTATGCTCAACTATATTGCTGTTGCACAGGATCTGGGTTATCTTGATGTACCCGACGGAGTGATCATAGACATAGACCTTTTGAACAGATACGAAAGAGAAAAAGTAGTTCTTGTCACAACGGGCAGTCAGGGCGAGCCGATGTCTGCATTGTCACGAATGGCATATTCCGATCATAAAAAGGTAGAGGTCGGCTTCGGAGATTTTATCATTATTTCTGCAAATCCCATTCCCGGCAACGAAAAGACGGTCGGCAATGTAGTTGACGAGCTTCTGAAAAAGGGCTGCGAGGTCGTGTATGAGTCTATGTATGAAGTACACGTATCGGGTCACGCCTGCCGGGAAGAGCTTAAAATAATTCACGGACTTACAAAGCCGAAATTCTTCATTCCCGTACACGGCGAGCAGAAGCATTTGAGAAAGCATGCCGAGCTTGCTCTGGCAATGGGTATGGAGCATAAGAATATATTCGTAGGCGATATAGGCAATGTTGTAGAGCTTAACGACGCATACTTAAAGCAGCTTCCGTCAATTCAGGCAGGCAAAAAGTTTGTTGACGGTCTGGGTGTGGGAGATGTTGGCAGCATTGTACTCAGAGACAGAAAGCACTTGGGTCAGGACGGTCTGGTAATAATCGTTGCAACACTCGACACAGCAAACGGAAATGTGATCTCAGGTCCTGATATTGTATCAAGAGGCTTTGTATATGTGCGTGAAGCAGACGAATTATTTGATGAGGTAAGACGCAGTGTAACAAATGTACTTGATGACTGCGCTTACGAAAATATTCACGACTGGGGTACAATAAAAAACAGAGTAAAAGACGATGTGTCAAAGCTTATTTATGACAGAACAAGACGAAACCCGATGATTTTACCGATCATTATGGACGTTTAGTTCAATGTGCAATGTGCAATGCAGACTGTGCAAAAACCAACAATTAAGTTTTCGGTCAAGCCTTTTTAAAATGGCTTGGGGGGTTCTACGGGGCTGCGCCCCTTTGCCGCCGGAGGCACGCTCCAGCCCTTTAAGGGGTGAATTTCAAAAACAGTCCTGCGGACTGTTTTTGGAAGAGGGGCATTTTGGCAGAAAATGCCCCTAAGTATGATTTTGAGCCAAAGTTGCCCCGCCGCTCCAAGGCGGCGCAGTAAGGCTTGACATAGAAGAACACTACTTTTTGCACAGTCTGAATT